>NZ_JBVVOU010000009.1:0-281708 GCF_055807635.1 Bradyrhizobium sp. Kon56
CGGTCAATCGGCTGGTGGCGGTTCGCCCGCACTCCGCTGCAAACGTTGAGGCGCCCGATCCGGACATCATCATGAGGCGCTCGCGACCTCGGAAAGGACCATGACCCCAGCTACGACATCAACCCAACCCGACGAAGCCGCCAACGACGTCGATTGCCAAGCCCGCTAGGCAATCGTCTCGCCATCCGCGATCGCTCCGTCTCCGCAACCTGACCAGCTCCGACGGAGCGCTACCGGCGTGTCACTGGAGAGAGGAAGAATGGTAGCTTGACAACAAACCGCAATTAAAGGGCCGATTGACACTATGTCCGCCAGCAGCGGCGAAGCGCATCTCCATCCGGCAGCGCGACCTGCGCGTCAAACCGAACCGGTGCCTTTGGCGTACCGTGCGGCACGAGCGCTGGTGCTGTTACGGTTGCGGAGTTCCGGATGCCCAACTGGCCCCGTCAGCGTCCAACCATGACCCCTGCCTACTGCTGATTTCGTCCAGACCAGTACTGACTTGCGATGGAATAGCTGGGGTCAGCGTTCGACGCACGGGGTGAAGTTGCTCTCCGATTCTACAATGTGACGCTTGCCAACACGCTCGACTATCTGGGATCGCTGAGGTCGTAAGAGCGGCAATGTGTGGGTGAGAGATGGGTTATTGTTCGATCTGGCATCGTCAAGCCTCGAGCAGTGCACCGGTGACGACTACAGGCGCCTGGAATGCCGCGAGTGCGGCAGGTACCGGATTACGGGTTCGGTATTGCAGATGCTGGACTCGCGACTGAGTTGAGCCATGCGACGCGTGCGATGTCGAAGGCGGAGTTCGAATCGCCGAGATAAACTCGTTCAACATGGACGACATGATCAAGGTTTTACAGACGCTGTGCGGTGATTCTTCGCCGATCATGATTTGTGCATTCCAAAAAAACCGTAGCTTCGTAAGATTGGCAACAGCTCATGAAGGTTGTTAATCGTGTAGTCTGGATGCGCCGCTTGCAGGCGCGCCTCGGAAACAAATCCCCCGGTAATGGCTATACTTATCAGTCCGAGATTCCGTGCAATATCCGTTTCGATCGGCATATCGCCGATGATGAAAGTTGACGCTGGTTTCAAGTTGTTCTTCTGCATGTATAGACGAAGTCGCTCTCCTTTGCTTGTCGATTTGTATTGCGTGTCGCGGCTTTCGAACGCGAGCACATCGTCGATGCAGTCATTGATTCCAAGTCTTCTCAATTGGTAGCGCAGAGGGTCGACTATATGGTTGCTCACGATGATGGACGAAGCCCCTTCTCGGCGCGCCAACTCCAAGACTCTGCGCGCGCCCTCGCGTAGATCGGCTCTGCCCGCAAGAGCCTCATAGGCGTCGTGAAACATTGCACTCCCATCGCGATCCACCGTCGCAAGCTCGTCTCGCGATAGTCCGAGGCTGCGATAAAGAAGAGACAGCGGAACGTCGCAATGTTCCCGAAGCGTCTTCATGTCGATCGTTGTACGACCAAAGCGATCTAGAATTGCATTGGTGGTTTCGAGCAGTGCGTATGCATCATCGAGCAACGTTCCATTCCAATCGAAGACGAGAACCGGTTTCATGATCTGACCTTAAGCATAGATTCCGTGCAGGTGCCACCGTCGTTCGCCACGTATAGTAGCACCGAACTACTACGGCATGGGCATCGACACACTAGATGAGTTGAAATGCTGGCGAGAATGGAGACGATTGACGTCCGCGATCAATCGAGCAAGTTTCATTTGGACTCCTGGGCCGGCGACTGCGAGGCCGTCATGATCGTACGGGCTCTTTTCGGTGTCCCAGCAATCCACGTGCCAGCAAAGCCATTTGCGAGCCTCGCTTGAAGAGGGCAAAACCATGTTCTTCGGCTCAGGCGACGGAATACTCGCGCGTCAGTGTCTGGTCTCCGACATTAACGTCTTCAGCCGGATACGGCTGAACACGACAACGCGAAATGTTGAATATGATGGAGGCGCCATTCGCAAGTGTTCGCGGGCGGCGCTCCATGGAGACGGGGCCTTTGCGCTGAAGACGCTCCGGTTGGGATGGGGAAGTCGGGCTTCAGCAGGCGACTGCCTGAGCAACACGCGATTTGAGGACCGCGAAGCGACTTTCGTGGCGAGCACTCTCGGTCCTTGGCAGACTCGAGCTTCGCTGAATGCGCCTCAGGTCCGCTCATCATCCGGCTTGGGGACGAGGCCCTTGCCATCGCACTTATGTCAACGGTTACATCCAACGCACGGGCAGGGCGAAGAGGCTAAAGCCCTCGCACAATTCCCGCCAGAATATCTGCCCGCTTAAGACATTTTCGACCGTAGCAGCGCAGAAGCTGCATCGCGTGTCGCGGACGTTACGTCATCTAAAAGCGCACGTTCCTGCGACCTACGGTGACCGCGAATCGCTTCGCAAGATTAGGTGGCCGACAGTTGACGAAAGCAACAGGGGCTCAGACAGAAGAAGTTGAGCTGCTGCAAGAACACGCAAGGCTTAGAAATATGATCTAACCTGGGCATGTCCCTGCCGGGTTAACTTTGTAACTGGCCGCCCGGCAGCGCTCCTGGCAGCCTTATTGTGTTCCGGCTTGTGGACCGTGGAGGATGGCGCGCGTCAAGACTTCGACCCGTTCGGCAATTCGGCGAATTCGCCTCGCCACGTCCTCGACTGCGGTCATGTCCACCGGCTGCGTGCAGGAAATTGAGCTCATCTTCGCGTTAAGGTCCCTCAGCTCAGCCTTGCAGCGATCTAACTCCGCGTTGAGCATCGTAACTTCATTCATCGCCGTTGCCCGTATTGCCGTTGCTTCCGAGAAGATGTTTGTTCGGAGCATGCACCTGATTGCAATCTTTGTCGCGGTCGCGTGGCTCCACATGGGTAGGGGGCATCTCGAAAGGCACAGAACGGCCAACCCAAACACCGACCGGGTCGTTCACGCGCACAGCTGCAAATGGAGCCCCCATACCCAATTTATATAAAGGAATGAATTTCAATGGCACGCGCATGCGTTCCTCTCAGCAAAGCCCGGGCGACCGGCCGCACTCGCAAGAATCCAAAACGATTTTCGGGCCGCAAAGAGCCAAACGGCTTGGGTCCGTTAGGCGAACCGCCGAAATGCTTAGGCAAACCGCACGAGCGCGAGGCGCGGTGAACGCTGTCTGATGACCTTCGATGGTTCAACCCGGAGCCACCGGACGCTAGTGGCAATGGCAAGTGGGCTGGTTGCGCGGCAAATCGGAGGCGAAGACATTGGCGAAAGCTCTGAATCTTCTCAGAATGATGCTGAATTTCATTGGCGGCTCGCTGTTCGATGCATCGAAAGTAATGATGCCGGAAGTGGAAGATGCTGAAGACCGGCCACGAAATACTTCTAGCTCATTCTCAATTACTCTCGCCTGAATGGGCATCTCCAAACAAGAGTGTAGAAGCCCGGCTGAACCGGACTTCCGCTGTTGTCGGTCGCTCCCTTCGGATTGTGATCTGCCCATACGATCAGACGCCATCGAATGGTGCTTGTGCTGACGTATGCGCATGATTGCTTTGCGGAGGCAATGTGTGGCCTGCTGCAATTCCGATTTCGCGATGACAGCCCGTGCATCGGTAGAGAGCGGCAAAGGGAGCCGCGACTCCCGGCCCCTGATCCTGATCCTGATCGAAACAGTCGCTGTTAGATTGCTGTAGGTTGTTGGCGTTCTTATAGGTAGCCATTCGACTTCTGTCACAGAGTAAAGCCGGACTTTACCTCTCGGGACTTACCGAATGTAATGCTGTTGCTGCTAACATCAGCGTTTGGCCCGCAGTCCGCAAGCGTTGCGCGGGCAATCGGGGCCGCCAGTCGCAAGCTGGCGGTTCTCCCCGATTCGTTTCAACCAGTGGAACACGTTTCCCGGCGTGCAACCGCAAATAGCGGAATCTTACGCCGGCTATTCACAGGGCCTTCCTGTGGACAACCTCATTATTCGGAAGAGATTTCGCCGCGCACGCGCACGCGCTCGGCGCATGGATTAATTATGACACCCAAACAGAAAGCCGCGCTGGCATCTAGCACTACGATGCCGGGATAAAGCAGGGAGGCGAAGTTGCCCTGTCCATCATAAGGGAGTTTCCAGACGGGTTCAGCGAAACGAAACGACGCAGAACTCGCCTCACAGGCTGGCGCTTCCCTTTCGACCGCCGTGACGGCAACTCATGAGCGCTTCCAGTTTGGGGTGGGCCTTCGCGCCGGTGTCTCGCGATATCGAGAAACCCTTTTAAAGTGCGGCTTCGGTCACTGCCGGCTTTTGCGTTGAGCGCGTCTTCATCGAGCGGTCCCGTCGGGGAGATGATCCGCCTCCACGGTGCGGACTGGCATTCGGCGGAGAACCGACAGCTCGAGTCATGAACGTCACCCGTCGCAAGCTCGTCGTTTTCACCATCCGATTGTCTGACCCGAGGTATCCTAAGTTCCATAACGGCGCCCTTGAACACATCATAACAACATCACGAGGACCGGCATGCCTCGAGCGAGGGCAGCTTGTGAAGCCAACCAGGTTGCTGGGGTGATCAGAACCAGGAATCCATCAGGTGAACAAGCTGGGAGCCCGCCGTATAAAACGCCTCCTGCGCTGCACGAAAGCGCTGGGCTTCAACGGCGGTGACCGGCAACGGCAGGTCGTTCTCCGCGATCTGCCCCAATACATACGAAGCCAAAACCCTGCCAAACACAGTGCCTGGTGCGATTCCGCGGCCGTTATAGCCACTGAAACCGATGACTTTGCGGTCCAGCTTGTGAAGCCGGGGCAAGTTGTCGGAGGTCATTCCAATCATGCCAAACCAGCCGGTTTCAAACTGGACGCCCCGAAGTCCTGGAAAAAGCTTGTGCAACGATCTTTGGGCCCAAGCGCGGTGAATAGATCGCCCAATCCCCTCAAGTGCACCAACACTGCCAAACACGAGTCGCCCGGAGCGATCGAGGCGAAACGAAGAGAGGACCTCTCGAGTGTCCCACACACCGTGCCGCTCAGGCAGGATCGACTTTCTCAGATCCTCGGGCAGACATGGCGTGCCAAAGTTGAAATAGGGCAGTTGAATCTGTTCTTGCCGTACCTCAGACCAAAGTCCTTTGCTATAAGCGTCCGTCGCGACGACCACCCAGTCGGCCTCTACAGATCCGCTTTCGGTGCCGACTCTCCAGCGGAAACCATTCTGTTGCGCCATGACGGCCTCACTATGCGTAAATATCCTGGCTCCCATCGCAAGCGCGGCCCGCGCTAACCCTCGCACATAAGCCAATGGCTGTATGGTGCCGGCGCGCTTATCGAGCAGCGCGCCGGTGTAGTCGCCACCGCCTACTTTGCTGCGTGTTGCCTCCGCATTTAGCACCAGGACGGGCGCTCCACGCTTCTGCCACTGTTCGGCACGGGCCTCAACCTCCTCCAAGCCCTTACGTCCGACCGCACAATGCAAGGTGCCGGCACGTTCGACTTCACATTCGATGTGGTGCTTTTCGATGAGCTCGAATACCGTCTGCGGTCCGCGGCCGAGCTGTTCAAGTAACCGTTCTCCAAAAGGCGCGCGGAGCGCGGCGGGAAGCGACTCAGGCATTAGCCACATGCCCGCATTCACGAGTCCGACGTTCCGCCCGGACCCGCCGAATCCTATTTCAGACGCCTCCAAAAGCGCAACACGCGCTCCACCTTCAGCTAGATGAAGGGCCGCCGACAGCCCGGTATATCCACCGCCAATCACGACGATATCCGCTGCAATTTCATCGGTAAGTGGAGCAGTTTGTGGCGCTGGTGGCGCAGTCAGCACCCACAGTCCGTGTGATCGTCGATTGTTTCGCATCCGCCAATCCTCTTACAAGTAGCTTCTTGATCGACCCGAGCTCCAGCAGCCATCGTGAATACCGCTAAGTTCTGGCGGACCTCTCTAGTATCCAAGCGGACCTCCCTAGTATCCAAGCGGACCTCCCTAGTATCCAACACTGACGTGCCAGCGCCGCACCGGCAGGCAAATCGCAGGCCAAAAGGGCAGTTCGTCATCACCCCGAAGATCAGGCCGAGCTTCTAAGTTGTTGATCTGTTGAGGGCACGCGCAGCGCCCACGCGGCGGTGCGCCGGAGCTCCGACTGCGCGAACAAAGCCAAAGCCCATCGGCGCTTGCTCTGGAACGCGCCTTTGTGCGAGACAATGGGTCCCAAAAGGGCAGCAAGGGGACCATACCGTGAGAGCCTCTCTTGATGGCGAAATTCGCGACGGCCGCCATCATATGCAGATCCGGGTCTATTTCGAAGATACCGACTCCGGCCAGATTGTTTATCACGCGAATTTCTTGCGCTTCATGGAACGCGGCAGAACGAACTACTTGCGCCTGCTCGGAACGAATCAGCAAGCATTACTCAAAGAAGCCAAGAACGATGCGCCCGGTGTTGCCTTCGTTGTGCGCTCGATGACGATCGATTTTCTAAAACCGGCGGTCTTGGATGACATTCTTGACGTCGTCACAGTCCCGCAAGAGGTGAGGGGCGCGTCGATTGCCTTGCTGCAGGAATGCAGGCGTGGCGACGATCTCCTGGTCACAGCACGTGTACGGGTAGCGTTTATCTCAGCTGGAAAGGCGCAGCGCATCCCGAAGTCGCTGCGGCTCGCTATGGAAGGGCATAGATAAATCTGCCGCCTCATTCACGCGTTTGCCTTGCAGCGCTCCAACGAAATCAAGTCATCATGGCGGCGTAATTTAAAGCAAATGGGCTGCGGCAAACCCGGGGCGGCTCAATTACACAGTCCAGCCGAATGAATCAGAAGCCGGCGAAGAACGAAAATTAATCGGACTTCGTCGGCCGCTTTGGTCACAGCGACCACAGCGAAACCTACGTCAAGGATGACGGGCCGATTGGCGACTGGCGCGGCTATCCCGGCGGCGCTGCCGTGGCGAACTTGCGCGATCGCATTTCGCGGCTCTTCTCAAATGGCGGCACCGTCTCCATTGCCCCATGCTCCATCTGGCTGACGGCAGCGAGGCGGATGGTTTCCGGGCTGCGCGCCAACGCTCGGTGCTCTTGCCACTCCGGATAAAAATCATGGAAGAGGGCGGATCCGAGCGCGATCATGTTCGACGAGATGATCAAGACGGTCCAGGAGCCGGCCCAATCGAAGGCGGCCGGCGGCCTCGTCCTTGGGTCTGAAAACATCAAAGGCACGTTTGTCGGATTCATTAGAAGGTACAATCTTTATGTTGTTTTCTGGAATGCGGATCAGCACGATCGAGCGATCGTCATTCACCGTCGCTCAAAGAGGATGGATATCGTCGCGGAAATGCCGCTTACGTTCGAGACCGCGCATCGGCTAGCGCTCTTCATGCCGCGTGCCGTGCCGACAACAACATTGCGCCGGATGCGCCGCCAATCGAATGAAGGGCCGCGCGGCCATTTCGAAGTTGGTCCGGGCCTCCAATAGGCAAAACTGTTTCGCGGGGCGCCCACTTTATGTCAGCGAGTGCCATGATATCAGAATGGCAACCGGTGGCCTGTGGGCTGCCATACCTTACTTCACCGCTTGAACGCGCGAGGATAGTGCCGTGGCTAATGACGTAGAGCTTCTGATCTCGTATTTCGCGCTTTCGGGGCACGTTTACCCGCTGGGGGCCTGCTGAGGTCACTCCATTCCAATTCAAAGGCAGGGTCGAAGGGGCAGCGCGCGCGGGGTTCAACGGGTTCGGTCTTCACTACGAAGACACGATGGTCGCGCAAAGCACGATTGGTTTTGCGGAAATGAGACGCATTCTTCAAGACAATGGCATCAAATATCTGAAGATTGAATTTCTGCTCGATTGGTACCGGACTGACGAGAAGCGAATGGAATCCGACAAATTCCGTCAGCAAACTGCTCGATTGTCTCCGCCGAACTTGGAATGCGGGATATCAAGGTGGGCCCGGGATTCCAAGAAACGCATGCCGATGTGGCGCTCCGCCCATGGTGGCCTCCGTAAGGGGACACTTGGGAATGATCTGCAACGCAGAACCTAACGCAGCGTCCGGTTCACGCATTTCTTTCGGCACGAATGTTGTGACGCAGCTACAGCAATTCGCGCGCACGTTGTTAAGACGCATGAGGCTCGGGGCACTCAAGACATGAGAGTAGAAATGAAGAACTTCTTGCTTACGACTGTGAGCATTGTGGCGCTTGGCGCAATTGCGTCCGCATCCGGTGCAGACCTGGCTGCGCGGCCCGTCCAACCTCTCTACTCCAAAGCTCCGCCGCCTGTCGCGGCTGCAATTTACGACTGGAGCGGCCTCTACGTCGGTGTGAACGGCGGCTTGGGCTCAAGCTCGAATTGCTGGGACTACAATGGTCGCACCCCTGAGGGCTGTCATGATGCGACCGGCATTACCGTCGGCGGGCAGATCGGCTATCGATGGCAGATCGGCCAGATCGTGCTGGGCGTTGAAGGTCAGGGGAACTGGGCTGATCTGAGCGGATCCAACGTCAGCATTGCGTTCGGCGATGTCGACCAGAGCAAGATTGGTGGGTTCGGTACGATGACTGGGCAGATCGGTTATGCGCTCGACACCGTACTGTTTTACGCCAAGGGCGGCGTCGCAGTGGCGAGCAACACGTATCGAGTCAACTCCGCAGTCACGGGCGCGCAGTTCGCGGGCGCTGATAGCAGCCCTTGGGGTGCTACTGTGGGCGCCGGGATCGAAGTCGGTTTCGCGCCGAACTGGTCGGTAAGCGTCGAGTACGACCACTTGTTCATGCGGGATGCCGACGTGAACTTTGTCGTGGCTGCTGGTTCGCTGGGCGGCGACCGCATCCGCCAGGATTTCGATCTTGTGACTGCGCGGCTCAACTATAAGTTCGGCGGCCCGATTCTGCTCAAATATTGATCTGAAGTCGGACTGGTGAATCGAAGGCCCCGGCTAGACCGGGGCCTTTCAGGCATCGCGCGTGCGACGCGACTGGCGGGTGACCGGAAGTCAGGAACAGTTACCGAAACCGCGGCGAGTTCATCTTCTGAGCTGAAGTTCTAAATCGATAAAGGACAGCGAGCATGTTCGTTTCATTCTTCCCTCGACCAAAGTTGTTCTTTGCGTCGTCAATTCTTTGGACGGCGTTGGCGATGGCGTTTTGGTATGTATTTGCCGGCAATCTCTTTCCAGCCCCGGAGAAGCCGGTCGGGCTTGCGACGTTCTGGTCGGCCTCGGCGCTGTGGTTTGATCTCTATTTTGCGCTGGCCGTTACGGTGTTCGCGGCGGCATGGATGTTATTTGCCCCGCATCCCTGGGCGACGTGGTCCATTCTTGGTTCGGCGCTGATCCTGTTCACCTCTTACTTTCAGGTCCAGGTCTCGGTCGCGATCAACAGCTGGTATGGACCGTTCTATGACATGATCCAGGCTGCGCTTTCGAAGTCGGCGCCGGTCACGGTCGAGCAGTTCTACAGCGAGTTGTCGACCTTTGCCGGCATAGCGCTCGTGGCCGTCGTGGTCGGCGTGATGACGCGATTCTTCGTTAGCCACTACATCTTCCGCTGGCGCACGGCGATGAACGATTTTTATGTCGCCAACTGGCCACGGCTGCGCACGATCGAAGGCGCCTCCCAGCGGATCCAGGAAGACACCATGCGCTTCGCCAGCACCATGGAAGGTCTAGGCGTCAATCTCATCAGCGCGGTGCTGACACTGTTGGCGTTCCTGCCGGTTCTGGTGAGGCTGTCCAGCAACGTCACGGAGCTGCCTCTGTTCGGCTCGATTGCCTATCCGCTGGTGTTCGCCGCGGTGATCTGGTCGATCCTGGGCACCGGCGTTCTCGCGCTTATCGGCATCCGCCTGCCCGGAATTGAATTTTTCAACCAGCGGGTCGAAGCGGCCTATCGCAAGGAGCTCGTGCTCGGCGAGGATGATACGGCGCGTGCCAATGCGCCGACATTGAGCGTGCTGTTTAGCGACATTCGCAGGAATTACTTCCGGCTCTATCTGAACTTCATGTACTTCAATATCGGCCGGATCGTCTATCTGCAGACTGACGTCATCTTTCCTTATCTGCTGCTTGCGCCCACAATCATCGCGGGCAGGATCACCCTCGGCGCGATGAACCAGATCCTCAACGCGTTCACGCAAGTACGAACCTCGTTTCAGTATCTCGTCCACTCCTGGAGCACGATCGTCGAACTGATCTCGATCTATCAGCGGCTGCGGAGCTTTGAGGCAAAGATCCACGGTGGGCCACTGCCGTCGATCGAGATAAGGAAGCCAGCCACATGATTCCTATAGCTATAGGGAGTTGACGGACACCTGACCTTCCGTTCCGCGTCAATCGGTCGCAACGCTGCTGAATTGCTTAAGTTGTGAGAAGGGGCACTCGAGAGAATGGCGCTCGGCGTGGAGAAACTTAGCAACTGCATATCGGAACCCCCGTGACGTGTTGTTGTGGATGACGGCTAGCGCGCTGTTGCAGCGCGCGGACTGAGGCAAAGGGGCGGCGGATGGCTGTAGGGGCCATTACAGCCGCGGCGGGTAAGCTACAAAGCAGCCGCGTCGCGTTCGACCTGCAGTCGAGCCAGCGGGTTCATGACACCGAAGACTTGCTCCGAGAAAACAGCCATGAATCTGATTTGCTCCTGGAAATGGGTTCTCAGAGTCCACACCGCCTAGCTCTACAAATAAGTACCAGCGTGTCGTAAGTTCGACAGTGTGAGTCAGACACGCCTCAACGGTGTTGTCCAGCGAGCAATCACATTTGTGTCACACATGGCACCGGACACTGACTGACTAGCCAGAACGACCATGCGGGATGTTTCAAACTTGATCCGCCTCCATGGAATACGGTGCTAAACAGGGGTAGGCATTACGTGGGGCGGCGAGCCCTTGTGACCGCCGGATGTGTTGGTGTCCATTCTGGTTCTGGCGGAACGGTAATCGAGCCCAGTGGCACCCAAGCTCGTTCTAGCGTCACTGGATCGCGCAGCTGGGCGAAAGTTTCGGTGCGAATATCGAGCCACTCGAACCAGCGATCCTGGACGGCGACAAGCTGGGCTGGCCGGAGCACGCCGAAATTATCTCGAAGAGAAATTCTTATCACCGTAAGCTCAACTGTGAACCGTGCCAGAAGAGTTCAAGATGATGTTGCGTCGTGTTTCAACTACCAGAACCGGGATTTGACAACTCTGAGCCTGCGGACCAATCCGTTTCCGCCGAGCCGGAGCTCTGGCCGTGAACATGACCGCCAGATTGAGCAGCGTGGATTCACAAGCGTGGCTCGCCGACTATAGCAACCGCGCCGCACATCCGGCTCAAAAGGCGCGACGAGCTCCTAAGCTGGAATTGGCGCGATCGGAACAAGCAATCCACTAAGGCTGCCCAATTCACGGCTCGGCGATCCTCACCAAATGCTTTACGAACTTTTGTTGATAGCGTCAGCAAGCGTCGACTTGAAAACCAAAGGACCTATCCGCAGGATGCTTTCTTAAGCCGTCATGCATCCAGAATGAGCGGAGCACGAACTGTCACATTACCGAAACCTAGCTCTAGTACTTGTAGGCTCGGCCGTCTCCCTTACTCCTCCCGCTCCCTGGAGCGAAGAAGGTTTATTCCGCACGGCTTTCCGGGGGCCACCGGCCAGGCGGGCCGGAGCCGAGGTCGGCCAGATCTCCGTTGTTTTTGGATTAGCGCCATGACACCGAAAACCAAACTATGCGCTTTGTTGCGAGGTGTTCTGGACGATGCGATCGGGATGGTGCCCGAAGCAAACCGGACGTCTTCGTTGAAGGCGTGCCTCGCCGAAAAGGTATTAGCTCTGGCCGCAAAAGGTCACTTGGATCCAACTGTCTTGACGCGTCTCGCGCTACGGAGTCTGCAGGAATCCTGTTGTGGTTGCTACGGGTGCGAACTGCAGAACCCCCTTCGAGGTGTGAAGGACCGAGAATGAACTCCAAACCTATTCCCCGCGCTCCGGCGTAGCTGACCGCCTGGGTTTCGGCGGGTTGCAAGGCGGCAGGAGATTAGAGGTCTGCCCGGCCATGGAGCTTGCGCCCGGCAGCGATGCCATCTGAGCGCGAGGGTTATGGCGTCCTGCCCGGAGAAACTCGGGTCAGTCCTGCTGTGGATGCCGCCTTGCTCCATCATGAGGTCGCCCGTGTCCGCGGCTTTCACTGACGTCATTGCGCCCCGCCCGCGGCACATATGGATTTCTCCTCTGTCCGCATCGGCGCTTGGCGCGCGATATCGGCGATGTCGGAGGGCAGGGTGCTCGCCTGCCCGGTTGCCGCTAGTAGCCGAAGCGGGCGAGGCCGAGTGATCCGAAAGATCGGACGGGCCGGTGAGATGTTGGAAAGCCGAGCTGCCTATCGTCCGGGTTCGCGACAGACGCGGATGAGCCGATCTATTATGTCCTCAACGCTTGCAGGCGGACTCTTGCCGTGGCCGCCTCAGCGGAGGCAGCTGTGTTCGACGATCTCGTCTGCCTCGATTGCGACGGCGATGCGCCGCTTACCCTGGCAAGGCGGCAGCCGCAAGCCAAGCAGTATCATTCCCGCGGCATCGACGCAGGTTCCGAGCTCGTCGCCCTTGCGACTACCCCTCTCCACGATTACGGCTGACTTTCGGTGTCGAGTGTGCTCAGCGCTGAGCCGGCGGTTCCCCGCGAAGTGCTGAGCTTGCCGTCCGGAGAAGGAGGGGTCGCAGGCCAGCGAAAGGGGCCGGGATCGCGCAGGCGGCGCTTGAATCTCACGTCGGAATTGCCTGAATGGCCGGGCTCTGAGCGGGCCATGCTTCCCTTCAAATGGCCCCGGCTAGGCCGGGGCCATCGACGCAACTAGGGATCAATATTTCAGGAGAATCGGACCGCCAAACTTATAGTTGACCCGTACCGTGATAAGATCGAGATCCTCGCGGATGCGATCGGCCCCACCAATGTTCCCGCTGAATTTCACCGTGCGGGGCTGGAAGAACAGGTGGTCGTACTCGAAGCCCACCGTCCAGTTCGGTGCGATGCCGTGCTCGAATCCGACCCCCAACACACCGCCCCAAAGAACGTCACTTTTCCTAGCGGCTCCTGCCACGGTCGAGCTGATCTGATGGATGTTGCTCGTGACTGCGGCGCCGCCTTTGCCGTAAAGTACGTTATTCCCAAAGGCATAACCAATCTGCCCCGTCATGAGACCGAACGCGTCAATCTTAGTCTGGTTGGTAGTATCGGAAAACGGGATGCTGTGATTGGACCCGGTCAAATCAGCCCAGTTGCCCTGGCCCTCAACACCCAGCACGATCTGGCCCATCTGCCATCGATAGCCGATCTGGAGGCCCACGCTACCGCCTGTCGGATGATGACAGCCCTCGGGCTTGCTGCCAAGGTACTCCCAACAACTCTCGCCTGAGCTCAGACCACCGTTCACGCCGAAATAGTAAGCACTCCAATCGTAGATTGCAGCCGCGACAGGTCCCGGAGCGGTGGTGTAGAGAGGCCTGATGGGTTGCGCAGGCAGATCAGCACTGAATGCGGGGGCCACCGCAGCAAGCGCCACCGTACTGACTGTCATAAGCAACAAGTTCTTCATTTCTATTCCCATGTCTTGAGTGCCCCCGAGCCTGCTGCGTCTTAACAACGTGCACGCAAATTGCTGTAACTGCATCGCAACATTGGCGCTGGAAGAAATGCGTGAAACAAACGCCGCGTCAGGTTGCGGCGTTGCAGATATCTCCAACTCCTTGACATGCCCCTTCGCTTGCGAGCGTAGATCAGCGCGGTGTCCTGCCTCTCGCGCACCCGACAGCTTGACGGCATGCTCCACCTCGCGACGTAGTAGCGTGGTAGGTCGACGGGGCGCCCGGTAAGTGCGTGTTCCAGCCGTTCGTGATCACGGAGTCCAAGCCATCGTGATCGCCCATTCCAGAGCATCGTGATCACCGTTTCCAGCCGATCGTGATCGCTATTTCAGCGATTGCGATCGGGGTAACCAGGAGGCGCGCACCGCTGACAGTCTGCAACCCGGCTACCTTGGTCTTTTGCCTAACTCCGACTGCTTCAGCTATGCGAACGCTACAAGCAATGGGCCGGCCCCCTCAAGCCCATCCTGTCCCCAGGTCCATGTCGCCGGCGAGAAGCTGTTCGTCGACTATTCCGGCCAGACCATGGAGCTGGGTTGACGGAGTACGATACACGCCAGTCCTGCTCCGGCTCCGCGGATGAAACCGTCAATGCAGGAGCGATCGGTTGGGCTTTCGGTCAGGGGCGGCGCCGACGGAGCAACGAACCCGGAAACTCTCACGCAAATAACCGCACACGTTCTTAATGTGGGTCAGTGGTGTGAGGTCCGCGATAGGATCTCCCGAAATCAGGCTCATAAGTGCCGCGGTTTTCGCCCATGCCACAAGTACGGGTCCGATTAGGTTGTGGGCGCGTCCGCTCCGCGGACGGGGCTCTATGAGCCAGCTTGCCGAGCCATGCTGTCTCGGCCTTTCGGATCACGATGCCTCGCGCAAGCCATAAAGTGCTCCTCGCCGGGGGCACTCGGAAAACGGGCTCGCCTGTGGCGAGCGTTATTACGGCCCCGTTCCCGCGTGCCGCTCAAACACCGGTGTTGTCGCTGCACTCGTCCCGCATGCCCCTTCGGGCCGCTATGCTCGCGGCCGGGCTGTGAACACTGAAGCTGATCCCGAAGGCGCTGCGGCTCGCCATGAAAGGGACGTAGAAAAATCTGCGCTTGTTCACGCTACCGCCCTCCAGCGCCCCAACGAAATCAAGCAGTTGGTATTCTGTTGCGATATCGTCAAATCCGAGTTTTCCGGCATCGTCTATCACGCCAACTATCTGCGCTTCATGGAGCGCGGGCGGACCAATCATCTGCGGCTGATGGGCGCCGAGCAGCAGGCATTGTTCGAGCAGGCCGAGGCGGAAGACGCAAGCTTCGCCTTCGTGGTGCGCTCGATGCATCTCGATTTCCTCAAGCCTGCCCGGATGGATGACGTGCTCGATGTCGTGACCTGGCCGGTCGCCGTGAAGGGCGCCTCCATCATGCTGGCGCAGGAGGTGCGGCGCGGCGAAGTCGTGCTGGTCAAAGCCGAGGTGCGGGTCGCCTTCATCAGCGGCGGACGTGCCCAGCCGATCCCGAAATCGATCCGCGCCTTGATGAAGGCTGATCCGATTTCGTGATCGGGCGATAGCGGACGGCCCTCTCGACTCCCCCGCGCGCGGCGATAGATTGCACTCCCGCCAACCGATGAGGCCCTCATGTCGCGCCCGCCGCTCCCGCCCTTTACCCGTGAGACCGCAGCGCAAAAGGCCCGCATGGCCGAGGATGCCTGGAATTCGCGCGACCCGGTGCGCGTCTCGCTCGCCTATACCGAGGACAGCCGCTGGCGCAATCGCTCCGAGGTTTTTCAGGGGCGCGAGGCCATCGTCACGTTCCTCACCCGCAAATGGGAGAAGGAGCACGACTACCGCCTGATCAAGGACCTCTGGGCGTTCGACGAAAACCGCATCGCGGTTCGCTTCCAATACGAATGGCACGATGCGAGCGGCCAGTGGTATCGCTCCTACGGCAACGAGCAGTGGGAGTTCGACGAGCACGGCCTGATGCGGCGCCGCGAAGCCTCGATCAACGACATCGCGATTGCGGAGAAGGACCGGCGGTTTCACTGGCCGGCACCGGGGCCGAGGCCTGCGGATGTGGTGGGGCTGGGGACGGATCCGTTCTGAGGCTTGCAAACAACTCTCTCCCCTCATGGTGAGGAGCCGCGAAGCGGCGTCTCGAACCATGCAGGCCCGGTTGCTGCATTTGGGCCTCTATCCTTCGAGACGCGCGCGGGAGCGCGCTCGTCAGGATGAGGAGGTGGACCTGCGCGCTAGAAATCTCGTAATCGCGCCACCAAGCTTGGCGTGATCCATCGGCTGCGCCAGTGATTCCCTCGCGGTGGCAACGACATCCTCCGGCGCCTTGCCGATGCGCAGCTCGCAGCACACCTGCGCAAACTCCACGTCGAACTCCGGATGCGGCTGCAGGGTGAGCGTCGCGCCGTTGGCGTAGAGCAGGCCGGCATGCGGGGTGAAATCGGAGGAGAGGATCGTCAACGCATCGTTGGGCGGCTCAATCACCTGGTCCTGATGCGAGCAGGCGATGGCGACCGCTTCGTCGTCGATGACGCCGTTGTCCGGCAGCACCTGATAGACGTGCCGGCCGATGCCCCAGCCCTTCTCCGACTTGCGCACAGTGCCGCCGAGCGCCTGCGCGATCAGCTGATGGCCGAAGCAGACGCCGACCATTGGTGTCCTGTTGGCGTAGGCGGTGCGCACGAAATCTTCCAGCGGCGCGATCCAGTCGAGCCCGTCATAGACGCCGGCGGCGGCGCCGGTGATCAGCACCGCCTCCAAATTGCGCGGGTCGGGAAGCGCATCGCCGTTCGGGATGCTGACGATGTCGACCGTAGCTGTCGGGTCCTCGGCGCGGACCATGCGCTCGAACATGTCGGGGAACGAACCGTGGCGCTCGCGATATTTTTGTGGGACCTGTCCGGTCTCGATGATGGTGATGCGTGCCATGTGCCCTCCGGTAAAGGTCAAGCTCAGTCGCTTCCTGTCCCATGTTGCTGGTGTGGCGCTGTGCGCTCCAGCAGCGCACTCTCTTTCCGGACCTCGTTGAGAAACGCCTTGGCCAGGCGCGACAGCGGCTCGGCTTCCGACCATAGCATATAGGCCACGGCGTGCGTCGTCGGCGCGAACGGCCGTACGACGAGGCCGGTCCCGCCGTTCTGCCGTGGCGAGAAGGGATCGACCACCGCGGCGCCGACGCCAGCGGCGGCGAGCACGCAGGCCGTGTTGCAGTAGCGCACCTCGACGGTCGGCTGGAACGGCGCGCCGGCGCGTGCGAAACTGTCGCGCACGGCCTCGCCAAGCCGCGTGCCGCGCTCGAGCCCGATGAAGGGCAGGCCGGACAGGTCGGCTGCCGAGATCACCGGCCGGTCGACGAGCGGGTGCTGCGGCGGCAGCACGCAGACCATCTCGCCGGTGTGCACCACCTCATGGGCGATGCCCGGATGATGTGTCAGCCCGAGCGCGAAGCCGAGCTCGGCGACGCGGTTGAGCACGCCTTCGATGATGCCCTCATAGCGCCGCACGTCGAAGAACACCCGCGTCTCCGGGCGGCGGCGCAGGAAGCCTGACAGCGCCGCGGGGATGATGCTGTAGGCGAGCGGCGGCGTCGCGACCAGCGCGAGATGCCCGGAGCGGTTCTCGCGCAGATCGCGCACGCGGTTCTCGAGCTTTGCGTGCAGCGCGAAGATCGCCTCGCTCTCCTTGTAGAGCGCCATCGCTTCCGTGGTCGGAAACAGCCGGTTGTTGACGCGCTCGAACAGCGCAAAACCCGCCTGCGCCTCCATCGTCTTCAGCGCATTGCTGACTGCAGGCTGCGACAGCGCTAGTTCGTCGGCGGCCGCAACCGTGGTGCGGTGGCGGATGACGGCGCGGAGAATCTCGAGCTGGCGCAGGTTCATATCACTGCCGATTATACTCTTGGCCAAAACATCATAGCAGAACGAATTGATTTTGCAGCCCCGCTTCCGCGTAATGGCCGCGGATTTGCACGTCGCATCAAAGGGTTCATCCGCCCATTGAGGCGCCACTGCGCACAGATTGGAGGCAATCTTGGTTCGTGTCCTTCGCGCCGCCGCCGCACAGATGGGGCCGACGCAAAAAGCCGATACGCGCGAGCATACGCTGTCGCGGATGCTTGCGCTGCTGGAGGAGGCGGCCGGCCGCGGCGCCAGCCTCGTAGTGTTTCCCGAGCTTGCCTTCACCACCTTCTTCCCGCGCTGGCTGCTCGAAGGCGAGGCGCTCGACCATTATTTCGAACGCGGCATGCCGAACCCGAACGTCGCCGCCTTGTTCGACCGTGCGCGTGCGCTGCGCGTCGGCTTCTATGTCGGCTATGCCGAGCTGACGCCGGATGGACGCCGCTACAATTGCGCCATCCTGGTCGATCGTGAAGGCGAGCTGCTCGGCCGCTATCGCAAGGTGCACCTGCCGGGCTCGGTCGAGCCGCGACAGGGTGCGCGCCACCAGCAGCTCGAGAAGCGCTATTTCGACTATGGCGACCTCGGCTTTCCCGCCTTCCGCGCCGGCTCGGCCTGGGCCCACGCGATCATGGGCATGATGATCTGCAACGATCGCCGTTGGCCGGAATCCTGGCGCGTGCTTGGCCTGCAGGGCGTCGAGCTCGTCTGCATCGGCTACAATTCGGCGGCCTATGATCCCAATGGCGGCAGCACGGAAGATGCCTCCTTGCGCACCTTCCATTCCACGCTGGTGACGCAGGCCAACGCCTACATGAACGCGACCTGGGCGATCTCGGTGGCGAAGGCAGGCGAGGAGGACGGCTCCGGGCTGATCGGCGGCTCCTGCATCGTCGATCCCAATGGCCGCATCGTTGCGCAGGCCGCAACGCTGACTGACGAGGTGATGGTCGCCGACATCGATCTCGACCTCTGCCGCCAGGGCAAGGACAAGATGTTCAACTTCGCCGCACACCGGCGGCCGGAGCAATACCGGGTGATCACCGAACGCGCCGGCGTGATCGAACCCGCGGTTCTCGACGCAGACTGACAGGACGTTCCAGCAACACTGGCAAAGGAGCCGATATGACGCGCCTCTCGTATTTCTTCGGCATCGCAGCGTTGGCGGCCGTGACGTCCGCGCAGGCGGCGGAGCTTCCGGCGGAGATCAAGCAGGCGGGCGCGTTGAAGCTCACGGTCAACTCGACATACGCGCCGATGGAATATCGCGATCCCGCAACGAATGAGCTCGTCGGGCTCGACGTCGATCTGGCGAACGAGCTCGCCAAGCGGCTCGGCCTGACGATCGTGTGGAGCGAGACGCCGTTCGCCGAATTGATCCCCTCGCTCCAGACCAAACGCGCCGATTTCATCATCTCCGGCATCTCCGATCGCGCCTCGCGGCGCGAGACCGCCGATTTCGTCGATTATCTTGGGACCGGCCCGCAGTTCTTCGTGATGGCGGAGAACGAAGCCAAGGCTGCGACCGATCTCTGCGGCAAGAAGGTCGGGACCACCCGCAGCACCAGCTTCCCGGTCGAGATCGAGAAGTGGAGCAAGCAGAATTGCGAGCCGGCCGGCAAGCCGGCGATCCAGTACGTGCCGGGCGAGAACTCGATCGACGTTCGCAACCAGCTCAAGCAGGGCCGTATCGACGCCGCCGTACAGGGCAGCGAGACGCTGCCTTATGCGCAGACGCAGGAACCCGGCAAATACCGCGTGATCGGCGAGCCCTTTGCCAAAGGCTATCAGGGCATCATGTTCCGCAAGGACGATGCGGCGCTTCGTGAAGTGGTGACCGAGAAACTCACCGCGATGATCGCCGACGGCTCCTACAAAGCCGTCCTCGACAAATGGGGTCTCGGCGCCAATGCGGTTGCCCAGCCCATGCTGAACGCGGCGTCACAATGAAGACGGCACCGGCGCTCGCGGAGGGTTTTCCCGACCTGTCGGGGATGCGGATCGCGCGCGAGCCGCACTGGTTTCGCTGGCTCAGCGCAGCGCTGATCGTCCTTGTGCTTGCACTGATCGTGCGCGCGTTTGCGGGCGGCCAGATCGAATGGTCCTATGTCAGCCGCTTCCTGACCGCGAAGGTGATCCTCGAAGGCATCGTCAACACCATGGTGATGGCGGTGCTGGCGATGGCGCTCGGCATCTTCCTCGGCGTCGTCATCGCGATCATGCGGCTGTCGCCCAACCCGGTGCTGAAGACCGTCGCCGCCGGCTACACCTGGTTGTTCCGCGGCACGCCGTTGATCCTGCAACTGCTGCTGTGGTTCAATCTCGCGCTGGTGTTTCCGACCATCGGCATTGCCGGCCTGTGGAGCGCGCGTGCCGTCGACGTCATGACGCCGTTCCTTGCCGCGCTGCTCGGGCTCGGCATCAACCAGGGCGCCTATACGTCGGAAGTGATGCGCGCCGGCATGCTGTCGGTCGATATCGGGCAATATGAGGCGGCGCAGGCGATCGGCATGGGACGCTTGCGTGCGCTGCGCCGGATCGTCCTGCCGCAGGCGATGCGGGTGGTGATCCCGCCGCTCGGCAACGAGTTCATCGGCATGGTGAAGGCGACCTCGCTCGCCAGCGTCATCCAGTATCCGGAGTTGCTGCACAACGCCGAAAACATCTACTACGCCAATTCACGCGTGATCGAGCTCCTGATCGTCGCCGGTCTCTGGTACCTGCTCGTCGTCTCGGTCCTGACGCCGCTCCAGATGCTGCTCGAACGCCGTTTTGCGCGCGGCACATTGCGGCTCGCGCGATGACAAAGCCCCTCGTCGCGATCCGCTCCGTCAGCAAGAGTTTTGGCGAGTTTCAGGCTCTCAGAAATGTCTCGCTCGACATCCGGCCTGGCGAGGTGATGTGCCTGATCGGCGCCTCCGGCTCCGGCAAGACCACGCTGCTCCGCTGCATCAACCAGCTCGCCGCGATCGACAGCGGCGGCATCTGGCTCGACGGCGAGCTCTTGGGCGTGCGCGAGCAGGGCGGCCGGCTGCATCGGCTCAGCGAGCGCGAAATCGGGCGGCAGCGGTTGAAGACCGGCATGGTGTTCCAGCGCTTCAACTTGTTTCCGCACAAGACCGCGCTCGAAAACATCATCGAAGGTCCGCTCCAGGTTCAGGGACGAAAATCCGACGAGGTGCGTGCGGAAGCGATCGAGCTGCTGCGGCGCGTCGGATTGTCGGCCAAAGCGGACTCGTATCCCGCCCAGCTCTCCGGCGGCCAGCAGCAGCGCGTCGCGATTGCCCGCGCGCTTGCCATGAAGCCGATGCTGATGCTGTTCGACGAGCCGACCAGCGCGCTCGATCCCGAGCTCGTCGGCGAGGTCTTGGCGGTCATGAAGGAGCTGGCGCGGAGCGGCATGACCATGATGGTCGTGACACACGAACTCGGCTTCGCGCGCGAGGTCGCCGACCGCGTCGTCTACATGGACCAGGGCGCGATCATCGAGCACGGGCGCGCATCCGATGTCTTGGGCGCGCCGCGCGAGGAGCGTACCAAGGCATTTCTTTCGGCAGTGATCTGAATGGGGGCGTATCGATGAAGAGACTTCTGGTTACGGCGGCACTCGTTGGCGCCATGAGCGCTCCGGTCATGGCAGTCGAGCTGCCGGCGGAGATCGCCAAGCGCGGCAGCATCAAGGTCGCGCTGGTGCCGAACTATCCGCCGATGGAGTTCCGCGATCCCGCCACCAACGCGTTGTCCGGCTTCGACATCGATCTCGGCGAGGCCATCGGCCGCAAGCTCGGCGTCAAGATCGAGTGGCAGGAGACCAGCTTTGCCGAGTTCATGCCGTCGATCTCGACCGGGCGGGTGGACGCCATCCTGTCCGGCTTCACGGACTATGCCAGCCGGCACGAGATCGCGTCCTTCGTCGATTATTTGCGCAGTGGCCCGCAGTTCTTCGTGCAGCAGTCGCGCAAGGCGGAGTTCAAGGACGCAGCCGCGCTCTGTGGCAAGAAGGTCGGCGCCAGCCGCCGCACCATGTTCCCGGCGCAGATCGCGGCCTGGAGCGAGAAGAATTGCGGCACCAATCCGATCCAGTTCGTCGGCACCGACGGCTCGGCCGACGCCCGCACCCAGCTCAGGCAGGGCCGCATCGATGCCGCCGCCCAGGGCAACGAGACGCTGCCCTACATCATGGACCTCGAGCCCGGCACCTATGCGACCGTGGGCGAGCCCATCGCGCAGCAATTCACCGGCATCGCTCTGCCGGTCAAGGAAAAGGCGCTGCAGCAAGCCATGCTGGAGGCGGTCGACGCGCTGATCGCGGACGGCACGTATCGCACGCTGCTTGCCAAGTGGAAACTGAGCGACAACGCACTCGAAAAGGCGACCATCAATGCTGGACAGTAACGCACTCCAGAGCATCCCGCTCACCCCAGCCAACACCGCGGATCCTGCGCCGGAATACCCCTGGCCGAAGCCGTACAATTCGGCGATGTTCCTGTCGTTCGACGTGGACGCGGAGAGCGCCTGGACCAGCAAGGACGCGGTGCACGCGCAGCGGCTCATCACCATGAGCTATGGCGGCTATGAGGCGCGCGTCGGCACGCCGAAGCTCCTGGAGCTGCTCGACCAGTTCGATCTCAAGGCGACCTTCTTCGTCACGGGATGGTCGGTCGAAGCGCATCCGGCGATGGCCGAGTCCATTCTCAAGGCCGGTCACGAGATCGGCCACCACGGCTATCACCATCTCCTTCCCGATCCCGGCGATCCCTGGATCGAGGAGGAACTCGAGCGCGGCTTCGAGGCGCTCAAGCGCCGGCTCGGCGTCAGGCCGACCGGCTACCGCGCGCCCTACGGCGAATTCACCGAGGAACTGCGGGTGGCGTTAGTGCGCCACGGCATCGTCTACACCTCCTCGTTCCGCGACGACGTGCGGCCCTATCGCCATCGTCTCGCCGACGGCAAGCCGGGCACGATCGAGCTGCCGGTGACCGCCAGCTATGACGACTGGATGCACGGCCTGTCCGCGCGCTTCAGCCCCCGCTCGATCTTCCCCAAGGAGCATGTGCTCTCGATCTGGAAGGACGAGCTCGACGAAACCAGAGACTGGGGCGCGATGGTGACGACCGTGCTGCATCCGCAATGCAGCGGCCGTCCGATGCGGCTGCGCCTGCTGCGAGAGTTCCTGACCTACGCAAAGTCGTGCCCGGACGTCTGGATCACGACCGGCGAGAAGATCGCGGAAAACTTCCTGCGCCACGAGGCCGCCAACCGTTGAGCCACGCCATGACCCGCATCCTCGTCATCAACCCCAACTCCTCCGCATCGGTGACGGCGGCGATCGATGACGCGGTCGCGCCGCTGCGCATCGCCGGCGGACCCGAAATCGAGGTCGTCGGCCTTGCCGAGGGGCCGCCGGGCATCAGCTCGCAACGCGACGCCGACAGCATGGTGATGCCGCTGGTCAACCGTGTGTCGCGCGCCGATGCGGATGCCTTCGTGCTCGCCTGCTTCAGTGATCCCGGCCTGCATGCGGTGCGCGAGGCGGTCGGCGGGCGCCCGGTGATGGGCATCGCCGAGTGCGGCATCTTTCGCGCAATGATGCTGGGCGAGCGGTTTGGCGTCATCGCGCTGTCGCCGTCGAGCATTCGCCGCCAGCAGCGGATGGTGCGGCTGATGGGCATCGACAGCCGCTATGCCGGAAGCTGGTCGGTCGGCGCGAGCGCGGCGGAGACGGCAGGCGCGGACATCCGGGGACGGTTGATTGAAGCCGGCCGCGCGCTGGTCTCGCAATGCCGTGCCGATGTCGTGGTGATGGGCTGCGCCGGCATGGCCTCGCACCGCGCGGCGATTGCGGATGCCATCGGTGTGCCCGTGGTCGAGCCGGCGCAGCAGGCGGTGGCCGCTGCGATCGGCGCGGTCTTGTTGAACACGTAAGATCCTTCAGGAGCCTCTTGCAATGCCCGTCTCCCGCCGTTCGCTCCTCAAGGCCGCAGCCGCGGTGCCGGCGCTGTCATTTCCGGGCATCCTGCGCGCCGAATCCCAGACCACGCTACGCTTCATTCCGGTGATCGACCTCGCCTTCGTCGATCCCATCTATTCGACGGCACAAGTGTCGCGAAACCACGGCTTCATGGTCTACGACACGCTCTACGGCATGAGCTCTTCGCTCCAGGTCTCGCCCCAGATGCTGTCGGGCCATGTCGTCTCCGGCGACCGGCTGCAATGGGACCTCAGCTTGCGCGACGGTCTGTTCTGGCACGATGGCGAGCGCGTGCTCGCCCGCGACTGCGTCGCGAGCATCCGCCGCTGGGCCGCGCGCGACGGCTTTGGCGGCGAGCTGATGGAGGCGACTGACGAGCTGTCGGCCACTGACGACCGCACCATCCGCTTCCGCCTCAAACGTCCATTCCCGCTGTTGCCGCAAGCGCTGGGCAAGGCCGCGATCAACGCGTGCTTCATGATGCCGGAGCGGCTGGCGGGCCAGGATCCGTTCAAGCCGCTCACCGAAGTGATCGGCAGCGGCCCGTTCCGCTATCTCGCCGACGAGCGCGTGCAGGGTGCGCGCAACGCGTATGCCAGGTTCGAGCGCTATCAGCCGCGCACGGACGGCAAGCCGGATTGGACAGCGGGCCCGAAGATCGTGCACTACGATCGGGTGGTCTGGACCACCACGCCCGATGCCGGCACCGGCGTCGCCGCGCTGCAGACCGGGGAGCAGGACTGGCAAGAGACCACGCCACACGACCTGCTGCCGATCATCAAGGCGGCCGGCGACATCGAGACGCGGATCCTCGATCCCCGCGGTTACGCCTGCATGCTGCGCCTCAATCATCTTCAGCCACCGTTCGACAATCCTGCCGTTCGCCGCGCGCTCCTGGGGGCCATCGATCAATCCGCCTTCATGACCGCGGTGGCCGGTACCGATCCGAACTTCCAGGTCTCACCGATCGGCTATTTCGCGCCGAATACGCCGATGGCCAGCGATGTCGGCCTCGATGTCTTCCGCGGCCCGCGTGACTACGCCAAGGTGAAGGCCGATCTCAAGGCCGCGGGGTATAATGGCGAGAAGGTCGTGGTGCTCGTGCCCACCAACTCACTGGCGCAGAAGCCGCTTGGCGAGATCGCCGTCGACTCCTTGCGCAAGGCCGGCATGAACGTCGAATATGCCGGGCTCGATTTCGCCGTGGTGCTGCAACGCCAACTCAAGAAGGACCCGATCGGGCAGGGCGGCTGGAGCGCGGCAGTCGGCAACTGGCAGGGCATCGACTGGCTCAATCCGGCCGGCAACACCAACATACGCGGCGAGGGCAAGGTCGCCGGCTGGTATGCGAGCGAGAAGATGGGAGCCTTGCGCAGCCAGTGGCTCGCGGCCTCCGAGCTCGCGGAGCAGCAGCGCATCTGCCGTGAGATCCAGGCGGTGGCTTTCCAGGAAATCCCCTATATTCCGATTGGCCTGTACAAGCAGCCGACTGCCTATCGCAAAGCCATCACCGGCATTCTCGACGGCACCGCCGTTTTCTGGAACGTACGCCCCGCATGAGCACGATCGCAATCTTCGGCAGCTATGTGCTGTCACGCAAGGACGGCGCGCAGGACGTGTTGCGCGACCATTGGGTTCTGGTCGAAGGCAAGAAGATTGCCGCGGTCACGCGCGACAAGCCGCGGGCGGACGAGGTGCATGACCGTCCCGGCCGCTTCGTTCTGCCGGGCCTGTTGAACCTGCACAATCACTGCTTCTCCGAAGCGGTGGCGCGCAGCCACACCGAGGACGGCAACGGCCGCCGCAACAACCAGAGCATCGTTTACACGGTGCTTTTGCCGCTGACCAAGCGCGGTGCAGATATCTTGTCGGCGGAAGAGCGCATGGCGGTCGCGCGGCTCGGCATCCTCCAACTCCTGAAGGGCGGCGCCACCACGGTGATGGAGCCGTTCCGCAACTCGATCCCGGAGATGTTCGATGCCGCCGAGGAGATGGGCATCCGCTTCTACGGCGCGCCCTATCTGTTCTCGACGTCGGACGCCAAGGCCGGCCCCGACGGCGTGGTGCACTATTCCGGCGATGACGGCACAGCCGACATGGCGACCTGGGATGCACTCTACCAGCGCTGGAATAATCGCGGCGACGGCCGCATCGGCCTTGCGATGAGTCCGCATGCCACCGACACCTGCGGGCCTGATCTGTTGAGGGCCTGTGCCGCGCGGGCACGCGAGCTCGGCGTGCCCGTCACGACGCATATGGCGCAGAGCCGCGCCGAGGTCGAAACCATCGGCAAGCGCTATGGCGGCCGCACGCCGGCGCAATATCTCGACTGGCTCGGCCTGCTGGCGCCCGACCTGATGGCGGCGCACTGCATGTTCAGCACCGATGACGATCTCAAGCTGATGGCCGCGCGCGGTATGACGGTTCTCAACTGCCCGCGCGTGTTCGCGCGCGCCGGCGTCACCGCGGCCTTCAGCCAGTTCGCGGAGCACGGCGTGCGCACGGTGGTCGGCACCGACGGCTACAACATGGACCTGCTCGGCGAGCTCAATGCGGCGTCGCTGATCTCCAAGATCACCTCGGCGCGTGCCGATGTCGCGAACGCGCCCGAGTTGATCGAGGCGAACACGGCAATCGCGGCCGATGTCATCAAGCGGCCCGATCTCGGCCGTATCGAGCCGGGCGCGACCGCCGACCTCACGATCGTCGATCTCACCCATCCGCATCTTCAGCCGCTGTTCGACCCGCGCCGCGCGCTGATCGCGCTCGCCAATCGCGCCAATATCGATCAGGTCATGGTCGACGGCCGCATGCTGGTCGATGCCGGCCGCTATCTCGGCGCCGACGAGGCGGCGATCACGGCTGCCGGCACCGCTGCGATTGGCAAGATCTGGGACCTGCCGGAGGCACAGGCGGCGTTCAACGGCTGAGGGGTGGCTCGTCGAATTCGGCGAGCGCCTTGCGTATGGTCTCGACCAGATCGAGCGCTACCGGCGAGGGGCTGCGCTGTGCCGGAAAGACCGCCGAGAATTCGAAGTCGATGCGCGGCAGGAAGCGGCGCACGACGACGCCGCGGGTGGAAAATTCCTGGGCGGTGAAGGGATCGCAGATGGCGACGCCAAGTCCTGACGACACCATGCCGCACATGATCTCCGACAGCGTGGTCTCGACCCTGAGCACGCGGCGGACATCGTGGCGATGGAAGACCTGGTCGACGAGGTGGCGGCTCGACGAGCCCGCCGACAGCGAGATGAAAGTCTCGCCCTCGAAGTCGCGGGGCTCCAGCACTTCCTTTTCCGCGAGGCGGTGACCGGTGGGCAGTACAGCCACACGCGCGGGCGCCGGCAGCTTCTGGCTCGGCAAGCCCGAATGCGCGATGGGCACCTCGGCAAAGCCGACGTCGCACTGATTGTTCAGTACCCAGTCGACCACGATCGGCGAGATCACGCCGAAGAAAGCGAGGTTGAGGTTCGGCCGCTCCTTCAGGAAGTGCCCGGTGAGCCGCGGCAAATAGCCATTCGACAATGCTGGAAGTGCCGCGATCCGCAGTGAGCCGGTGCGGCGGCCGCGGATTTCCTCGGCTGCCGCGGTGATGCGTTCGAGGCCGACGAAGGAGCGCTCGACTTCGGTGTAGAGTGCCATGGCCGCAGCGGTCGGCACGAGGCCGGTGCCGCGCCGTTCGAACAGCTCCATCTTCAACAGCGCCTGGAGGTCGCGCAGCAACCGGGAGACCGCCGGCTGCGTCACGGTCATCAGCGCCGCCGCCTCCGTCACGCTGCCGGTCAGCATCGTCGCCCGGAAAGCCTCCACCTGCCGCGAATTGATCCGGGCCATCCCCATTTCCATTCATAACATTTAGGCATGCAGAGGCTGCCATTATTCATTGGACGATGGAAGCCGGAGTTTGCGATCTTTTTCATCAGTGCTGGAGACGGCCCGCTTTTTCGGCAGATTGGAGGGGTTTAAACCTCCGGATCGCGCCAAAATTCGCCGCGCAAGGGCTGGAGCCCTAGTCGGAGAGGGATCTGCGCGGAAGGAAATGCGGAAGGTTCAGCCAACGAGACTCGTCGGCACGTCACCTCATCCCGGTATGGAGATCGGACCACATGAAGACTTTTCGCCTTCTGACAGCGGTCAGCATCGCGGCCCTCATCGCCGCCCCGTCGGTTGCCACGGCTCAGCAAAAGACGCTCTATGTCGCCGGCTATGGCGGCTCGTTCGAGAAGACCATCCGCGACGAGGTGATCCCGACTTTCGAGAAGGAGAACGGCGTCAAGGTCGAGTACGTCGCCGGCAACTCCACCGACACGCTGGCCAAGCTCCAGGCGCAGAAGGGCAACCAGCAGATCGACGTCGCCATCGTCGACGACGGCCCGATGTACCAGGCGATCCAGCTCGGCTTCTGCGGCAAGCTCGAGGGACTGCCTGCCGATCTCTACGACACTGCGCGCTTTAAGGACGATCGCGCGGTCGCCATCGGCATCGTCGCCACCGGGTTGATGTACAACACCAAGGTGTTTGCGGAGAAGGGCTGGGCGCCGCCGACCTCCTGGAACGATTTGAAGGACACGAAATACGCCAAGCAGCTCGTGATCCCGCCGATCAACAACACCTATGGGCTCGAAGCGCTGGTGATGTTGTCGAAGATGAATGGCGGCGGCGAGGCCAATGTCGATTCCGGCTTCAAGATCTTCAAGGAGCAGATCAATCCGAACGTGCTCGCCTATGAGCCGTCGCCGGGGAAGATGACCGAGCTGTTTCAGTCCGGCCAGGCCGTGATCGCGGTGTGGGGCACGGGCCGCGTGCAGAGCTTTGCCAATACCGGCTTCCCCGTCGATTTCGTCTATCCGAAGGAGGGCGCCGCGACGTTGCTGACGACCGCCTGTCCGATCACCAAGCCGAACGCCTCGCCGCTTGCGTCCAGCTTCGTCAAGATGCTGCTCGAACCCAAGATCCAGCTCGTGATGCTGAAGGACTACGGCTACGGCCCGGTGCTGAAATCGCTGGTGATCCCGCCCGAGCTCGGCAAGATGGCGCCGATCGGCGAGCGCGCGGCAAAGCTCTATAATCCGGACTGGACCGTCATCAACGAGAAGCGCGAGGAATGGACCAAGCGCTGGAATCGCGAGGTCGAGCGCTGATCGGTCATCCCGGAGACAGTGCGATGGCCTATCTCGAGCTCGAAGGGGTCGCCAAGCAATTCGGAGCGCAGACTGTCGTCGACGACTTCAGTCTCGCGGTCGGGAAGGGGGAGTTCGTCTCCTTTCTCGGCCCCTCCGGCTGCGGCAAGACCACGACCCTGCAGATGATCGCGGGCTTCCTCGATCCCACCCGCGGCGCGATCCGGCTGCAAGGCAAGGATCTGACCGCGATCCATCCGGCCAAACGCGGGCTCGGGATCGTGTTCCAGAGCTACGCGCTGTTTCCGCACATGACCGCGGCCGAGAATGTCGCCTTCGGGCTCGAGATGCGCAATGTGCCGCGCGGCGAACGGACCGAGCGCGTTCGCGCAGCGCTCGCGATGGTCGGGCTTGCCGGCTACGAGGATCGCCATCCGCGTCGCATGTCCGGCGGCCAGCAGCAGCGCGTGGCGCTGGCGCGCGCGCTGGTGATCAAGCCGAGCGTGCTGTTGCTCGACGAGCCGCTATCGAATCTCGACGCCAAGCTGCGCGAGGAGATGCAGATCGAGCTGCGCCAGATCCAGCGTACCATCGGCACCACCACGATCCTCGTCACCCACGACCAGAACGAGGCGATGTCGTTGTCCGACCGCATCGTGGTGATGAGCCAGGGCCGGATCGAGCAGATCGGCACGCCGCAAGAGACTTATGAGAAGCCGGCCTCGGCCTTCGTCTCGCAGTTTTTGGGAAAGACCAACGACTTTGCCGCGACGATCGATCGGACCAGTGCGCCTGGGCTATTGATTGTCGGCTCGTGGAGCGCGCCTGCGCCTGTCGGGCGCAGCGGTCCCGTCACCATTAGCATTCGCCCCGAGCGGATCGACTTTGGCGACGCGGGCCTCAGCGCAAAGATCGTCACACGCATCTTCCAGGGCAATCACTGGCTGTTCCAGTGCGAGAGCGAATGCGGCCCGGCGACCGTGATCCGCCAGAATGACGGCCGGTCGCAGCCGGTCGAAGGCGAGGCCGTTCACCTCACCTGGCGGCCCGAGGACATGAGCGTGAGGGGCGTCGCATGAGCGCTTCCGCCGAGGAACGAAACGCACGCACGCCCTGGGCGCTGACGGCGCCCGCTTTGATGCTGTTCGTCGGCGTGCTCCTGATTCCGCTGGCAATGACCGTGATGCTGTCGTTCCATGATTGGGGCCAGTACAAGGGCATCGAGCCGGTCTTCATCCTCAAGAACTGGCATGAGATCGTAACCGATCCCTATTACGCCGAGATGTTCGGGCGGACGTTTCGCATCGCGATCCTGACTACGCTGCTCACCGCCGTGCTCGGTGCACCCGAAGCCTACATCCTCAACCGCATGAGCGGACGCTGGAAGAGCGTTTTTCTCCTGGTCATCCTAGGGCCGTTGCTGATTTCCGTGGTGGCGCGGACGCTCGGCTGGGCGCTGCTGTTCGGCGGCAACAACGGCCTCGTCAATAAGCTGCTGATGTCGGCCGGGCTGATCCGCGCGCCTATCCCCTTCATGTTCACCGAAACCGGCATGGTGGTCGCACTCGCGCACGTGATGATGCCGTTCATGGTGCTGTCGGTGTGGGCGGCGCTGCAGCGGCTCGATCCGCAGATCGAGAATGCCGCGATGTCGCTCGGCGCCGGCCCTGCGACCATCATCCACCGCATCATCATGCCGCAGATCATGCCGGGCGTGCTGTCTGGGGCGATCATCGTGTTCTCGCTCTCGGCCAGCGCGTTTGCGACGCCCGCCATCATCGGCGGCCGTCGACTCAAGGTCGCGGCGACGCTGGCCTATGACGAGTTCCTCAACACGCTGAACTGGCCGCTGGGGGCGGCGGTCGCCACGCTGCTGCTGGCCGCGCTGGTCTTGATCGTCGTCGGCAGCAACGCACTGATCGAGCGCCGTTACGCGGAGGTGTTCCGATGAGCCGGAATGGCCCGCTCGCGCTGATCTTCCACACCATCTTTGTCATCGTCATGGTGGCGCCGATCCTCGTCGTCTGCCTCGTTGCGTTCACGCCTGAAGGCTTCCTGTCGTTGCCGACAAACGGTTTTTCGTTGCGCTGGTTCAGGGCGATTGCCAACTATCCCGAATTCGTCCATGCTTTCTGGGTCAGCCTTGGCCTGGGCGCACTATCGTCGTTCGTCGCGCTATTATTCGCGGTACCGGCGGCGCTCGCGATCGCGCGCTATCGCTTCCGCGGCCGTGATGCGCTCGCGGCCCTCTTTCTCTCGCCGCTGATGATCCCGCATGTCGTGCTCGGCATCGCGTTCCTGCGCTTCTTCACCTCGGCCGGGATGGGCGGCAGCTTCGCCGCGCTGATCATCGCGCATGTCATCATCGTGTTTCCGTTCGCGCTACGGCTGACCCTGGCGGCGGCGACCGGCATGGACCTTTCGGTCGAGATGGCGGCGGTCTCGCTCGGTGCCGGCGGCTGGACGCTATTCCGCCGCGTGACGCTGCCGTTGATCCTGCCCGGCGTCATCAGCGGCTGGGCGCTCGCCTTCATCCAGTCCTTCGACGATCTCACCATGACCGTCTTCCTCGCGGCACCCGGCACCGAAACATTGCCGGTGCGCATGTTTCTGTACATCCAGGACAACATCGATCCGCTGGTGACGTCAGTCTCGGCCTGCGTGATCGCGATCACCATGACCGCCCTCATTCTGCTCGACCGCTTCTACGGGCTCGACCGCGTGCTCGCCGGCAAGGGCGATACAGGGCGATAGGAGAGTCCATGCGAACAGATTACGACGTCGCCGTCGTCGGTGGCGGATTGCTCGGCTCCGCCATTGCCTGGGGCCTCGGCCGACTCGGCAAGAGCGTCGCCGTGCTCGATGAAGGCGACATCACCAAGCGTGCCTCGCGTGCCAACTTTGCGCTGGTCTGGGTGCAGAGCAAGGGGCTCGGCATGCCGGCCTATACCGTCTGGACGGTGCAGGCGTCACAGGCGTGGAGCAGGCTCGCCTCGGAGCTGAAGCAGCAGACCGGCCTCGATGTCTCGCTTCAGCAGAACGGCGGTTTTCATCTGACGCTTGGCGAGGACGAGTTCGGTCAGCGCGCCGAGCTGGTCAAGCGCATGCACAACCAGACGGGTGCCGCCGATTACAAGATGGAGATGCTGCCGGCATCCGAGGTGAAGAAGGCGCTGCCGCTGATCGGGCCCGAGGTCTCCGGCGGCAGTTATTGTCCACTCGACGGTCACGTCAATTCGCTGCGCACGTTTCGTGCGTTCCACACCGGCTTCAAGGCATTCGGCATCGACTATCTTCCGGAGCGCCCGGTCTCGGCGATCAGCAGGAGCAGCGGCGAATTCTGCCTGACGACGCCGCAGGGCGAGCTCCGTGCCGCCAAGATCGTGCTCGCCGCCGGCAATGCTAACCAGACCCTGGCGCCGATGGTCGGTCTCCACGCCCCGATGGGCCCGACCCGCGGCCAGATCGTGGTGACCGAGCGCACCATGCCCTTTCTGCCGCATCCGCTGACCACGATCCGCCAGACCGACGAGGGCACGGTGATGATCGGCGACAGCAAGGAAGACGAGCTCGACGATCGCGCGCTGAAGCACTCGATCAGCGCCGTGATGACGGATCGCGCCCAGCGCATGTTTCCGCATCTCGCGCGGCTCAACGTGGTCCGGAGCTGGGCCGGCATCCGCGTCATGCCGCAGGACGGCTTTCCGATCTACGACCAGTCGGAGACGCATCCCGGTGCCTTCGTCGCCTGCTGCCACTCCGGGGTGACACTCGCCTCCAACCACGCCTTCGAGATCGCGCGGATGGTTGCGCAAGGCGCGCTCGAGCCCGAGCTGGTCGGCGCGTTCTCGGCCAGCCGTTTTGGCGCCGCCGGTGCCGCGAACAACAGCGGCTACTAGGGACATTGAAGGAGCCAGGATGTTCAAACGATCCGAGCAGGACAAGCGGCCAGCGGTGCAAATCTTCGTCGATGGCGTTGCCGTCGCGGCGCGGCAGGGCGACACCGTCTCCGCCGCGCTGCTGGCCTCGAGCTGCGATGCACGCCGTTCGACCGCAGTCAGCGGGGCGCTGCGTTTGCCCTATTGCATGATGGGCGTGTGCTTCGATTGCCTCGTCACCATCGATGGCGTCGGCAACCGACAGGGCTGCCTGGTGCCGGTCACCGACGGCATGCAGATCGAGATTCAGAAGGGCAAGCGGGAGATCGGGAAATGACTGTGGCTCCCAAGCGCGAAGAATATGACGTCGTGGTGATCGGGGCCGGGCCTGCCGGCCTTGCCGCCGCCGCGACGGCCGCCGAAGCCGGCCTGTCCACGCTGCTGCTCGACGAGAATATCGGCCCCGGAGGCCAGGTGTTTCGTGCCATCGCCTCGACGCCGGTGACCGACCGCAGCCAGCTCGGTGAGGACTATTGGGTCGGTACCGATCTCGTGCAGGCGCTACGCGCAGGCAACGCGGAGGTCATTCAGCGCGCAACGGTCTGGAGCCTCGATCGCAATCTCGATATCGCCGTCTCGGTCGGCGGCGCGTCCGCCTTCGTCAAGGCCAGGCGCGTGATCCTCGCGACCGGCGCGCTGGAGCGGCCGTTTCCGATTCCCGGGTGGACGCTTCCGGGCGTGATGACCGCGGGCGCCGCGCAGACCATGTTGAAATCATCGGCCCTGGTGCCGGATGGCCGCACGGTGATCGCGGGGCAGGGGCCGCTGCTCTGGCTGCTCGCCGCGCAGATCTTGCGTCTCGGCGGTCGCATCGATCGCATTCTCGACACCACCGAGCGCGGAAACTATTTCGCCGCACTCCCCCACGCTTTCGCTTTCCTGACCTCGCCGTATTTCGCCAAGGGCTTGTCGATGATGCGCGAGGTGAAGGCGAAGGTGCAGGTCGTCTCAGGTGTCAGCGAGCTTGCTGCCTCTGGTGACGGCCAACTCGCGAACGTCAGCTATGTCGCCGGCGGCAAACGCGAGACCGTCCTTGCGGATCTCTTGCTGCTGCACCAGGGCGTCGTGCCCAACGTCAATCTGGCGATGGCGGCCGGAATCGAGCATCGCTGGGATGATTTGCAATTGTGCTGGTCTCCGGTGCTGGATGCCAGCGGCAATTCGTCGGTCGCCGGCATTGCGATTGCTGGCGACGGCGCCGGCATCGGCGGGGCGAACGCAGCCGTAGTGCGCGGCCGCATCGCGGCACGCGCGGCAGTGGAGGCGTTGGCGCCTGCGGCTGCAAAAAAATTTGCGCCGATGGCGAGCCTCCGCGCCGATCTCGCCAAGGCCGAACGTGGTCGCGTTTTTCTCGACACGCTGTTCCGGCCGGCGCCGCAGTTTCGCATTCCCGCAGGCGACACCATCGTCTGTCGCTGTGAGGAGGTCACCGCAAAGGATATTCTCGACGCCGTCGCGATCGGCGCGACCGGGCCGAACCAGCTCAAGGCCTACCGCCGCACCGGCATGGGGCCGTGCCAGGGCCGGCTCTGCGGCCTCACCGTCACCGAGCTGATGGCGCAGGCGCGGGGCAAGAGCCCGCAGGAGATTGGCTATTACCGGCTGCGCGCGCCGGTCAAGCCGATCACGCTCGCCGAGCTCGCCGCCGTTCCGAAGAGCGCAGACGACATCAAGGCGGTGGTGCGCGGATGACGAAAAACGTGGATGCGATCGTCGTCGGCGGCGGCATCCACGGGTGCTCGACCGCGCTATATCTGTGTCTCGCCGGCCTCAAGCCGGTGCTGATCGAGAAGGACTATGCCGGCCGGCACGCTTCCGGTGTCAACGCCGGCGGCGTGCGCCAGCTTGCGCGGCACATCCCCGAAATCCCGCTTTCGATCCGCTCGATGGGTATCTGGGAGAAGATCACCGATCTCCTCGACGACGATTGCAGCTTTGAGAGCTATGGCCAGGTCCTCGTCGCCGAGAACGAAGAGGAACTCGCGGTCTGCCGCGCACGTGTGGCCGAGCTCAACGCGCTCGGCTTCACCCACGAAGAGCTGATCGATGCCGCAGAGCTGCGGCGCCTCGTGCCGGCGGTGGCCGAGACCTGTCCCGGCGGCGTGGTCTCGCGCCGCGACGGTGCGGCCAATCCCGCGCAGGCGACGACGGCGTTCCGTCGCAAGGCGGAGCAACTAGGTGCGACCGTGCGCGAGGGCATTGCCGCCACGAATATCCGGCACACCGATGGTCTCTGGCATGTCGATGTCGGCGCCGAGAGCTTTGCCGCGCCGGTGCTCGTCAATGCCGCCGGCGCCTGGGCCGGGACCATCGCAGCCGCGCTCGGTGAGCCCGTTCCGGTCGAGACGGTGGCGCCGATGTTGATGATCACCTCGCGCGTGCCGCATTTCATCGATCCGGTCGTGATCCTGCGCGGCCGCAAGCTGTCCTTCAAGCAATTCAAGAACGGCACGGTGCTGATCGGCGGCGGCCATTTGGCTACGCCCCATCAGGATCGCAACGAGACGGTGTTGGACTGGAAAAGCCTCGCGACCAGCGCCCGCACCGTGTTCGAGCTGTTCCCGGTCATGCGCGACGCGACGATCATGCGGGCCTGGGCCGGCATCGAGGCCAAGACCAAGGACGATCTGCCCGTGTTTGGACCGAGCAGCCGGCACAAGGGCCTCTATCACCAATTCGGTTTTTCGCTGCACGGTTTCCAGCTCGGCCCCGGCGCGGGCGCCGTCATGGCGGAGCTGATCGTCAACGGCGGCACCCAGACCCGCATCGGCGATCTCGGCATCGACCGTTTCCACCCCTCCACGCTCTAGCAAAAGAGGACATCATGAGCATTACCCGCAGCATCCGCACGTCCATCATGCACCGCGCCGTCGAAGCCAACGGCTTCGTCTTCATTGGCGGCACCATCGCCGACGACACCTCTGTGTCGATGGGCGAGCAGACCCGCAACATCCTCGGCAAGATCGCCGGCTATCTGAAGGAAGCGGGCACCGACAAGTCGCGCGTCGTGAGCACCTCGATCTTCGTCACGGACCTTTCCAAGAAGAAGGAGATGGACGCGGTCTGGACCGAGTTCTTCGGCGACAATCTGCCGACCCGCGCCACCGTCGGCGTCGCCGATCTCGGCGGCAGCGCGCTGATCGAGGTCGTGGTCACCGCGCTCAAGGGTTGATCGCGCGGGCCTGCGGCGGACGTCGGCGCTCCGCGCGCCGTCGCTCCTCAGAGCCTCGCCTTGATCTCGCCCTTCGATGGGATTAGTTAGAGAGCCCTCAAACAGGATATTCGAGATCCATGGATTTGACCCCGACCGCAAAGCCGACCTGCCTTGCTCACGGGGAATTCCATGCCTGCTTCCATCATCCTGTCCAACCTGTCGCTGTCCTCGCCTGACGGCCGCTCTCTTTTTTCCAATATCGATCTGACGTTCGGCGCCGAGCGGACCGGCCTCGTCGGCCGCAACGGCGTCGGGAAGACGACGCTGCTTGCGTCGATTTCGCGAGAGCACATTCCTCAATCGGGGCGCGTTGCTATCAACGGAACCGTTGGTCTGTTGCGCCAGGACGTCCAGCCCCTTGCGGGCGCGAAGGTGATCGACCTGTTCGGTGCGCGAGCCGCGCTCGATCTGCTTCGCCGTGCCGAGCGCGGGGATGCCTTGGCCGAGGAGGTTTCCGAGGTCGATTGGACCCTCGAAACACGGCTTACGTCCGCCCTTGCGCGTGTCGGGTTCGACGTCGCTCCGGAGATCGAGCTCGACCGCCTGTCGGGCGGGCAGGTCACGCGGGTTCGTCTGGCCGCGCTGATCTTTGCGGAGCCAGACTTCCTGCTGCTCGACGAGCCCACCAACAATCTCGATCGGGAGGGGCGCAAGGCGGTGATCGATTTCCTTGCGTCTTGGCGCGGTGGGGCGATCGTCGTCAGCCACGATCGGAGCCTGCTCGAAACCATGGATGCGATCGTCGAGCTGACGTCGCTCGGAGCTACGCGATACGGCGGCAATTGGAGCAGTTATTGCGAGCAGAAAGCCGTTGCGCTCGCGGCTGTCAGGCACGACCTCGCGCATGCCCAGAGGCGCCTGTCCGAGATCGACGGGAAAGCGCAGGAGGCCGCGGAGAGGAAAGCGCGCAAGGACGGCGGGGGCAAGAAGAAGCGCGCCAAGGGCGACATGCCGCGCATCCTGGCCGGCGCACGCAAGGACCGTAGCGAAGACACCGGCGGCAAGACCGCGCAGATCGCCGAGCGGCGGCGTGCGGATGCGCTTGAGGCCCTTGATACGGCGCGCCGGCGCATCGAGATTCTTCAGCCGCTGTCGGTGAAGCTGCCCTCGACCCGGCTGCCAGCGGGCAGGGAGGTGGTTTGGCTCGATTGCGTCAGCGCCGGCTATCGGCCGGACCGGGAAGTCTTGCGCGATCTATCGCTCGCGATCGTTGGTCCGGAGCGCCTGGCAATTGTCGGACCCAACGGTTCCGGCAAGACGACGCTGCTGAAACTCGTCGCCGGCGAACTACGTCCGCTCTCCGGCACCATGCGGGTCAGGCCGGATCTTGCGCTGTTCGATCAGAAGGCCAGCCTGCTCGATCCCGCGGTCTCCATCCTGGATAACTTCAGGCGCTTCCATCCGAAGGCGGGTGCAAATGAATGCCATGCGGCGCTGGCCCGGTTCATGTTTCGAGCCGATGCCGCCTTGCAGATTGCGGGACATTTGAGCGGCGGGCAGATGTTTCGTGCAGGCCTTGCCTGCGTGCTGGGCGGAGCGATGCCGCCGTCGCTGCTGATCCTCGACGAGCCGACCAATCATCTGGACATCGAATCCATCGAAGCCGTCGAAGCGGGCTTGAGGGCCTATGACGGCGCGCTGCTCGTCGTCAGTCATGATGAGGCGTTTTTGCAGGCGATCGGGATTACCCGACGGCTCGATCTTGCTGCCCCGAGGCAGCGCGCCGGTTGCAGGATCATTTGATCCCGCTTTGCGGTTCGGCACGACGACAATTTTCAAAAACCCGACGCCCTGCCCCCAGCGCGTCGGGTGGAAAAAGATGAGTATCAATCCGTGATCCCAACGCAGCAGTTGTGACTCGCGTCGCTCCAATTTACCACTCCGGGAAACTACCGTTGGAACCGGACGCCGCCCAACCTGCGCGCGGCCTAGGAGGCGGCGCTGCCGCCCGGTTCGAGCGCCTCACCCATCTCCAGCGGATGGGCCATGGTCTCGTGCAGCGCATCGCGGTCGAGCTCGCCTTCGGAGATGCTGATGACGACACAGGCGACGCCGTTGCCGATCAGATTGGTCAGCGCGCGGCACTCGCTCATGAACTTGTCGATGCCGACAAGGATCGCAATCGACTGGATCGGGATGTCGGGCACGATCGAGAGCGTCGCCGCCAGCGTGATGAAGCCCGCTCCCGTCACGCCAGAGGCGCCCTTCGAGGTGATCATGGCGATGCCGAGAATGCCGAGCTCCTGCCAGATGGTCAGATGGGTATTGGTCGCCTGCGCCAGGAACAGCGTTGCCAGCGTCATGTAGATGTTGGTGCCGTCGAGGTTGAAGCTGTAACCGGTCGGAATGACGAGGCCGACCACCGAACGCGAGGCGCCGAGATGCTCCATCTTCTGGATCATCTGCGGCAGCACCGTTTCTGATGACGAGGTGCCGAGCACGATCAGCAGCTCGTCCTTGATGTAGGCGATGAAACGCAAGATCGAGAAGCCGGCGAGCCGCGCGATTGCGCCGAGCACGACCACAACGAACAGGATGCTGGTGAGATAGAACGTGCCGATCAGGGCCGCGAGGTTGAGCAGCGAACCGAGGCCGTAGGCACCGACGGTGAACGCCATCGCGCCGAACGCTCCGATCGGGGCGACGCGCACGATGATGCGGATGATGCCGAAGAACATCTTTGCGGCCTTGTCGATCGCCTCCGCAATGGGCTCGCCGGCCTTGCCGAGGAACGCGATGGCGAAGCCCGACAGGATCGAGATCAGTAGCACCTGCAACAGATCGCCGCGTGCGATGGCGCCCAGATAGCTGTCGGGGATGATCGCCATCAGATGGGCGACGATGCCTTCTTCCTTGGCCTTGGTGACGTAGGTCGCCACCGATTTCGGGTCAATCGTGGCGGGATCGATGTTGAAGCCGTGCCCGGGCTGGAGCACCTCGCCGACCAGCAGGCCGACCGCGAGCGCCACGGTCGAGACCGTCTCGAAATAGATCAGCGACTTCAGCCCGACCCGACCGACGCGCTTGAGGTCGCCCATCGAGGAGATGCCGTGCACCACGGTGCAGAAGATCACCGGCGCGATCATCATCTTGATCAGCGCGATGAAACCGTCACCGAGCGGCTTCAGGGCCTTGCCGAGATCGGGATAGAAATAGCCGACGAGCACCCCGAGTGCGATCGCGATCAGCACCTGAATGTAGAGGATCTTGTACCAGGGCTGGTGCCGGCGGTGGACGGCTGGCTGGATCGCAATCTGTGTCATAGAATAGGCCCCGGACGTATTGATCTTGTTTGATTTGCATCATGTGATGGCCGCTGCAGAAGCGACAATCACATTTTTGTCTGTTCGCACGAAGATCGGTCGCTGCACCGCAACTGGGGGGAACATGCCGATTGCAACGGGCTCCGATGAGCGAGCGCAAGGCTATTTTCCGCGTTGGATTCTGAAGTCCTCCGGCGTGATCATGCCCGAGCAGCGGCTGCCGCTTGGCCAGACCGTCGTCTCCGGTCTCCAGCATTGCGTCGCAATGTCGGGCTCGACGATCATCGCGCCGCTGCTGATGGGGTTCGATCCCAATGTTGCGGTGCTGTTTTCCGGCATCGGCACGCTGATCTTCTTCGTCATCGTCGCGGGGCGCGTGCCGAGCTATCTCGGCTCGAGCTTCGCGTTCATCGCGGTCGTGATCGCCGCCACAGGCTATGCCGGGCACGGGCCGAACCCGAACCTGTCGGTTGCGCTTGGCGGCATCGTAGGAGCCGGCGTCCTCTATGGCCTGATCGCGCTGGTCGTGATGTGGTCGGGGGTTGGCTGGATCGAGAAGCTGTTGCCGCCGGTCGTCACCGGCGCTGTGGTCGCCGCGATCGGCCTCAACCTCGCGCCGGTGGCGGTCAAGGCAGTGAGCGCCAATGCGTTCGACACAGGAATCGGGCTCGCGACCGTTCTGATCATCGGCGTGGTTGCCGTTGGCGCGCCTGGCCTGTGGCGCCGCCTGCCGATCATTCTCGGCGCGATCGGCGGATATCTTTTGTACCTGCTGTTCGCGAACGGCCTCGGCTTCGGCAGGCCGATCGACTTCACGCAAGTTTCGGCTGCGTCGCGGATCGGCCTGCCGAGTTTTACCACGCCGACCTTCCAGGCCGATGCAATCGTCCTGATCGCGCCGGTCGCGATCATTCTCGTCGCCGAGAACCTCGGTCACATCAAGGCCGTCGGCGCCATGACGGGCCGGAGCCTCGATGACTATCTCGGCCGCGCCTTGCTTGCCGACAGCCTCGCGACCATGGTGGCCGCCTGCGGCGGCGGCACCGGCGTCACCACCTATGCCGAAAACATCGGCGTCATGGCGGCGACGAAGGTCTATTCGACCTTGCTGTTTGCCTTCGCGGCGATGGTGTCGATCGTGCTCGGCTTCTCGCCGAAATTCGGCGCGCTGGTCCTGTCGATCCCGGGTCCCGTCATCGGTGGGCTCTCGATCGTGCTGTTCGGGTTGATCGCCGCAATGGCCGGCCGGATCTGGGTCGAGAACAAGGTCGACTTCTCAAGTCCGGCAAACCTGATCACCGTCGCGGTCGCGCTCACCGCAGGCGCCGGCGACCTCACGCTCAAATTCGGCGCCTTCACGATCGGCGGGATCGGCACCGCAACCTTTGGCGCCATCATCCTGTACCAGATCCTGACTTCGCGACTGGCTCGCCGCTAGGAGTGAATCCCAGCGGTGCGCCGACGGATGGAACAAAACGCCGGTTCCCTCCATGTTGATGTGTCCCCGGAGAAGAACGATGCCACATACCGACCGCTCGACCACCTTTTCTTCGCGCCTCGTCGGCCAATACGCGCTGGTGACGGGCGCCTCGCAAGGCATCGGCCGCGCCGTCGCCATTCGGCTTGCCCAGGAAGGCGCGACCGTTGCCATCAACTATGTCGATCATCCGGAAAAGGCAGAGGAGGTGCTCGCGTACGCGCGTACGGCATCGAGCGATCGCGGCCACGGCAAGCTCGACCATGTCGTCGTCAGGGCCGACGTCAGCAACGAGCAGGACGTAGCCGCGATGTTCGAGACGATCCTGGCGCGCTGGAAGCGTCTCGACTGCCTGGTCAACAATGCGGGCTTCCAGCGGGAATCGCCGAGCGAGGCGCTCGACATCGACACCTATCGCCGCATCATCGACGTCAATCTCAACGGCGCCGTGCTCTGCGCCCAGAAGGCGCTCGCGCATTTCGTTGCGCGCGGCGCAGGCGGCAGCATCATCAATTGCTCCAGCGTCCACCAGATCATCCCGAAACCCGGCTACCTCGCCTATTCCATCAGCAAGGGCGGCATGGCCAATCTGACACGCACGCTGGCACTCGAATTCGCCGGCCGCGGCATTCGCGTCAATGCGGTCGGTCCAGGCGCGATCGACACCCCAATCAACGCGGCCTGGACCGGCGATCCGGAAAAGCGCGGTGTGGTCACCAGCCACATTCCGCTCGGCCGTGTCGGCACGCCGGAGGAGATCGCCGGCGTGTTCGCCTTCCTCGCCTCGGATGAGGCCAGCTACATCACGGGGCAGACCATCTATGCGTGCGGAGGTCTGACGCTGTTTCCCGAATTCCGCGAGAACTGGGCAAGCTAGCGGGCTTCCTCGCCATCTGGCAAAACCGGCCTGCGCAGACTACATCTGCGTCATGGCAAATCATCCGCTCCGCGATTTCGTCGGACGGCACGAAAATCTGTTCGTGCTGACCGGCGCTGGCTGCAGCACCAATTCGGGCATCCCCGATTATCGCGACAGTCACGGCAACTGGAAGCGGACCCAGCCGGTGAACTTCCAGGCTTTCATGTCGGAAGAGCATACGCGTCGGCGCTATTGGGCGCGCAGCCTGATCGGCTGGCGGCGGTTCGGCCAGGCGAGGCCGAACGATGCGCATCACGCGCTCGCCCGGCTCGAGGCGAGCGGGCGTTGCGGAATGCTGCTGACCCAGAACGTCGACCGGCTGCATCAATCCGCCGGCCACCGCCAGGTGATCGACCTGCACGGCCGGCTCGATCTGGTCCGCTGCATGGGCTGCGGTCAAAAGACCCCGCGGAGCGAATTCCAGGAGACGCTCGGCCACGCCAATGCGGAATGGTTGACGCTCGACGCGGCCGATGCGCCCGACGGCGATGCGGACCTGGAGCATGCGGATTTTTCGTCGTTCAAGGTGCCGGCCTGCGAATCCTGCGGCGGCATCCTCAAGCCCGACGTCGTGTTCTTCGGCGAGACCGTCCCGCGCGACGTGGTCGTGACCGCGCAGGATCATCTGGCGCAGGCGGACGCCATGCTCATCGTCGGCTCGTCACTGATGGTCTATTCCGGTTTCCGCTTCGTGCAGGCGGCCGCGCAACGGCAAATCCCGATCGCTGCGGTCAATCTCGGACGCACCCGCGCCGATGATCTCCTCACGCTGAAGGTCGAGGAGCGCTGCGAAGCGGCGCTTGCATTCCTGCTCTGATCGCGCGGCCTGCGAACACGCCTTGCCTATTGCATGGGTGCCAAGCAGAATAGCTGGACGGCAGCATGTTCCTGTCATCCATGGCATGGAAATTGCTCCGCTTTTGTCCTCGGTCTTGACGATCAGCACGGAGAGTTTGGAATGCTTGAGGGAGCCGAGGTGCGGCTTGCCGTCGATATCGGTGGCACGTTCACCGACATCGTGCTGGATGTGGGCGAGGTGCGCAAGACGCGCAAATTGCTGACGACGCCGCAGCGGCCGGAAGAGGCGGTGCTGGACGGCATGCGGCTCATTCTCGCTGATGCGCGCGCCTATATCAGCGACATCGACGTCTTCATTCACGGCACGACGCTCGCGACCAACGCCATCATCGAGCGTCGCGGCGCCAAGACGGCGTTGATCGCGACCGAGGGCTTTCGCGACGTGCTCGATATCGGCACCGAGAGCCGCTACGACCAGTATGACCTCTCCATCGACAAGCCGAAGCCGCTGGCGCCGCGATCTTTGCGCTTCACCGTGCCCGAGCGCATCGACGCGCATGGCGCCGTCCGCCTCCCGTTGGACGAAGCGGCGGTGCGCGCGCTCGCGCCAAGATTGCGCGCGCTGAACGTCGAGAGCGTCGCAATCGCGTTCCTGCACTCCTACGCCAATCCCGAGCACGAGCGCCGCACGGCCGCGATCATCAGTGAGGAGATGCCCGGCATTTCCGTGACCGTATCGTCCGCGGTGTGCCCGGAGATCCGCGAATATGAGCGCACATCGACTGCAGTGGCCAACGCCTATGTGCAGCCGCTAATCGATGGTTATCTCGCTCGCATGTCCGACGCCTTGCAGGTCGAGCAGTACCGCGGCGCGATCTATCTCGTCACCTCCGGCGGCGGTGTCACCTCGATCGAGACGGCGCGGCGCTTTCCGGTGCGCCTCGTCGAATCCGGTCCTGCCGGCGGCGCCATTTTCGCGGCGCAGATCGCGGCGCGTCTCGGCGAGAGCAAGGTGCTGTCCTTCGATATGGGCGGTACCACGGCAAAGATCTGTCTGATCGAAAAATACCAGCCCGAGACCTCGCGCGTGTTCGAGGTCGATCGCGCAGCGCGCTTCCTGAAAGGTTCGGGTCTGCCGGTGCGGATTCCCGTGATCGAGATGGTCGAGATCGGCGCCGGCGGCGGCTCGATCGCCCATGTCGATGCGATGAAGCGCGTCACGGTCGGTCCTGAGAGTGCCTCGTCGGAGCCCGGGCCCGCCTGCTACGGCCGCGGCGGCCTGCGCCCGGCCGTGACGGATGCCGACGTCGCGCTCGGCATGATCGATCCGGACGACTTCGCGGGTGGCACGATCAAGCTCGACCCTGAACTCTCGAAGCAGGCGCTGCTGCGCAGCGTCGGCGAGCCGCTGGGTCTGTCGGCAGAGACTGCGGCCTATGCCGTGCACGAGGTCGTCTGCGAGAACATGGCGAGCGCGGCGCGCGTGCATGCGGTCGAGCGCGGTGAGATTGTCGGTCAGCACACGCTGATCGCCTTCGGCGGCGCGGCGCCTCTGCATGCGGCGCGCGTCGCCGAGAAGATCGGTGTCTCCCGCGTGATCGTTCCTTCCAATGCCGGCGTCGGCTCGGCCGTTGGCTTCCTCGCGGCTCCGATCGCCTACGAGCTGGTGCGCAGCCGTCATGTGCGGCTCGACGATTTCGACACCGAAGGGGTCTCCGATCTGCTCCAGGAGATGGTGACCGAAGCGCGTGCGCTGGTCGAGACGGGTGCGGCAGGCGCGCCGGTCCGCGAGCGCCGCGCGGCCTTCATGCGCTATGTCGGTCAAGGCCATGAGATCTCGATCGAACTGCCGAACCGGCGGCTGGCGACGGCCGATCTGGCCGGCCTGCGTCAGAAGTTCGAGGCGGATTATGCGGTGATGTTCGAGCGGCCGATCCCGGGTGCGGCGATCGAGGTCTTGAGCTGGTCGGTGCTTGCGACGACCGAGGCGCGCAATCCGCCTATTGTCGCGGCCGTTACGCGCAAGCCCGCCGGGAAGGCGACCGGCAGCCGCAAGTTCTTCGATGGCCGGGTCGGGGAGGTGATCGAGATCCCGCTCTATCGCCGCGAGGACATGGCGCCAGGCGCGACGATTGCAGGTCCCGCCGTGATCGCGGAGGACGAGACCTCGACGTTCGTCTCCAACAGTTTTGATGCCCATATCGACGGTGCCGGCAGCATCGTCATGGAACGGAAGGCGGCCTGATCATGAGCAAGGCAAGCGGCGCGAGCCTGATCGACCTTCAGATCATGTGGCACCGGCTGATCGCCGTGGTCGAGGAGCAGGCGCAGGTGCTGCTCCGCACGGCCTTCAGCCCGATCGTGCGCGAATGCGGCGACCTCTCGGCCGGCGTGTTCGACCTCAAGGGACGGATGCTGGCGCAGGCGGTGACCGGCACGCCCGGCCACGTCAACTCGATGGCGGAATCGGTCAAGCACTTCATCGCCCACTTTCCGATCGAGACGATGAAGGAGGGCGACGCCTACATCACCAACGATCCCTGGATGGGCACCGGCCATCTCAACGATTTCGTCGTCACCACGCCCTGCTTCAAGGACGGCAAGCCGGTCGCGCTGTTTTCCTGCACCAGCCATCTCATGGACATCGGCGGCATCGGCTTCGGACCCGACGCCACCGACGTGTTCATGGAGGGGCTCTACATCCCCATGCTGAAGCTGATCGACCAGGGCGTCGTCAACGAGACGCTGATGGCGATGATCCGCACCAACACGCGGCTGCCGATCGACACCGAGGGCGATACCTATTCGCTCGCCGGCTGCAACGACGTCGGCTGCGAGCGCCTGGTCGAGATGATGACCGAGTTCGGCATCGACTCGCTCGATGCGCTCGGCGACTACATCTGCGACCGCTCGCGCGAGGCCGTGCTGGCCGAGATCGCCAAACTGCCGAAAGGCAGCTGGCGCAACACCATGGTGGTCGACGGCTATGATGAGCCGGTCACGCTGGCCGCCGTGCTGACGATCTCGGACGAAGGCATCCACGTCGACTTCGACGGCACCTCGGCCGCGTCCAGGTTCGGCATCAACGTGCCTCTGTCCTACACCATCGCTTACACCGTGTTCGGTCTCGGCTGCGTCGTCGCCTCCCAGATTCCGAACAATGCCGGTTCGCTCTCGCCACTGACGGTGTCGGCTCCCAAAGGCGCGATCCTCAATGCGCCAAAGCCGGCGCCGGTCGCCTCGCGCCACATCATCGGCCAGATGCTGCCCGATGTCGTGTTCGGCTGCCTGCGCCAGATCATTCCCGAGCGCGTGCCCGCGGAAGGCACCTCGTGCCTGTGGAATCTCAACGTGCGCGGCCAGACCCGCTCGGGCGCCGGCGGCAATTACGGATTTTCGATGGCGGTGACCTCCAATGGCGGGACCGGCGCGCGCTTCGCGAAGGACGGGCTGTCGGCGACCGCCTATCCCAGCGGCGTGCGCGGCACGCCGGTTGAGATCGCCGAGACGCAGACGCCGCTGATCTTCTGGCGCAAGGAACTGCGTCCGGATTCCGGCGGGGCAGGGCGAACCCGCGGGGGCCTCGGCCAGATCATCGAGGTCGGCAGCGGTGTCGATGGGCCGTTCGACATCCTGGCGGCATTCGATCGCATCGATCATCCGCCACGCGGACGTGATGGCGGCAAGAACGGCGAGGCCGGCTATGTCGGCCTGAAGTCCGGCAAGAAGCTGCGTGGAAAAGGCTTTCAGCAGGTGCCGCCGGACGACCGGCTGGTGGTGCTGACACCAGGCGGCGCCGGCATCGGCGATCCCCGGGAGCGCGCGCCGACAGCCGTCAACGACGACATCGAAAGCGGCCTCGTGTCTGCCGACAATGCGGTTGAAATTTATGGGCACACGCGATGACGCTTCAGGCGTCGTGCGCGTAGCAAACGGAGGGGCTCAATGATCACGCGACGGACTTTTACCGCGGGCGCAGCGACGCTGCTCGCAGCCGGCCACATCTCGACCCGCGCGCGAGCGGCGACGGTAAGCTGGGACATGTCGACGGTATGGCCCGACGGCAATTTCCACACCCAGAACGCGTTTGCCTTCGCGGAAGAGGTGAAGAAGCAGACGGCTGGCTCGGTCGCGATCACCGTGAAGGCCGGTGGACAGCTCGGCTTCAAGGGCCCCGAGCATCTGCGCGCCGTCCGCGACGGTCTGGTGCCGCTCGCCGACGTCCTCAATATTCAGCAGGTCGGCGACGAACCCTTCATGGGCGTCGAAAGCATTCCCTTTCTCTGCGGCTCCATGGACGAATTGAAGGTGCTGCACAAATACGTGCGGCCCGAATACGAGAAGGTCGCCGCGCGCAACAACCAGAAGATCCTCTACATCGTGCCCTGGCCGACGCAATATCTGCATCTCAAGGTCAAGGTCGCCGATGTCGACGGCTTGAAGAACATCAAGATCCGCGTGCCCGACAAGAACGCCGTCGACATGCTGGCCGTGGTCGGCATGGCGCCGGTGATGATTCCGTGGGGCGAGACCATCCCGGCGCTGGCGTCGGGCGCGGTCTCCGGCGTATCCACCTCGTCGGTGTCGGGCGTCGACGGAAAATTCTGGGAATTCCTGAAATACATCTACCCGACCAACCACGTCTGGTCGTCGCAGATGCTCACCGTCAACCTCGATTCCTGGAAGGCGCTGAGTGCCGATCAGCAGCAGCTCGTCGCCGGCATTGCCGCGAAGATGGAGCCGGGCTTCTGGGCGAACTCGCTCAAGGCGGACGTCGACAGCCTCAACCGGCTCAAGGAAGGCGGCATGGAGGTGGTGCCGGTCTCGGATGCCATGATCACGGACATTCGCGCCAAGACCGCGCCGCAGCTCGACGCTTTCGTCAAGCGCGTGCCGGCGGCCGACAAGCCGGTGCGGGCCTATCTCGCGGAAATGAAGCGCTGAGGACTTGCAGTGGCGGATGTTTTGCCTGCGTCGTCCCATAGTCTCAACGCGGCGGCGCCGGAGCCGCTGCGCATCCTGCTCGACGGCATCGACCGTCTTGGCCGGCTGGACGGCTGGATCGGTGGCGGCTGCCTCTTGATGCTGACGCTGCTGATGCTGTGCGAGGTCGCAACGCGCTTCCTCTCGAACTTCCTGCCGTTCTTTCCGCCCACAATCTCGATCGCGTGGGAGTATTCCTCCTATCTGATGGCGGCGTCCTTCACCTTCGGCGCCGCCATGACCCTGCGCGTCGGCGGCCATATCCGTGTCGTGCTGCTGCTGAAGAACGTCCCCGCTCCGTTTCAGCGCGCGATCGAAATCCTGTCGGCCGCCGCCGGCTTCGCCTTCATGGCCTTCCTGACATCGTCGATGGCGAAGTTCGCCTTCGGCGCCTATGTGCGCGGCCAGGTCTCGACCTCGAGCGACACCCCGCTGTGGTTTCCACAGGCCGTCGTCACCTTCGGCATGCTGCTGCTGACGCTGCAGTTCCTGGCGCGCGTGATCCAGGCCGTGCTCGGCCTGCCGCTGGAGGACCACCGCATGAAGGCCTCGCCCGTCGAATGATCGCCCACGCGCCAGCCAGCAGACACCGGATACCATGACCATCGAAGTCATTGCTCTCTTCGGGATCCTGTTTGCGCTTCTGGCATGCGGCGTATGGATCGGCCTGACGCTTGCGCTCACCGCAACGCTGCTGCTGGCGATGTTCCGCTCAATCCCGCTCGACAAGCTGCTGCCGCAATACGCCTGGAACATCTTGACGACGCAGGAACTGCTGGCGCTGCCGCTGTTCATCCTGATGGGCGAGTTGCTGTTTCGCACCCGTCTGTCACGTTCTCTGTTCCAGGGGCTCGCGCCCTGGGCGGGGCTTTTGCCGGGTCGTCTTCTGCATGTGAACGTGATCGGCTGCACCATCTTCGCCGCAATCTCCGGCTCGTCGGCGGCGACGACGCAGGTGATCGGCCGCATGTCCCTGAACGAACTGCTGCGCCGCGGCTATTCCCGCGACATCGCGATCGGCTCGCTCGCCGGCGCCGGCACGCTCGGCTTTTTGATCCCGCCATCCAACATCATGATCATCTACGGCGTGCTCGGCGACGTCTCGATCCTGAAACTGTTCACGGCCGGGGTGCTGCCCGGACTGCTGCTGGCCGCCACCTTCATGGGGTGGGTGATGCTGCACACGACCCTTAACCCCGGCATGGTGCCGGAGGCGGAAGCCAAGCTCTCGCAAGTGCCATGGCGCGAACGGTTTGCGGCGCTCAAGGACCTCGCGCCGGCGCTGTTCCTGATCGCCTGCGTGCTCGGCTCGATGTATGGCGGGCTGGCGACGCCGTCGGAGGCCGCCGCGGTCGGCGTGTTCGGCGCGGCGCTGGTCGCCTGGGCGCAGGGCTCGATGTCGCAGCAGGTGATGCGTGACGTGCTGATCGGCTCGGTCGTGACCTGTTCGATGATCGCGCTGATCGTGCTCGGCGCCTCGATCCTCGGCAACGCCGCGGCCTTCCTCGGCATCCCGCAGGCAGTCGCCGCCTTCGTGAAGGGCTTGGGGCTATCGCCGTTCATGCTGATCGTGGTGCTGATTATCTTTTATCTGATCCTCGGCTGTTTCCTCGATGGCTTCTCGATGATCGTGATGACGCTGCCGATCGTGCTGCCGATCGTGAAGGGCGCGGGCTTCGACGAGATCTGGTTCGGCATCTTCCTCGTGCTCGCGGTCGAGATGGCCCAGATCACGCCGCCGGTCGGCTTCAACCTGTTCGTGATCCAAGGCCTGACCGACGACGGCCTCGGCTACATCGCGCGCGTCACGATGCCCTATCTCCTCATCATGGTCGGATTCGTGCTGCTGCTGACGCTCTGGCCCGGCATAGTCACGATCCTGCCGAGGGTGTTGTACGGATAGATTGCGCCGTCCCGGCCGCTCAGCCGGGACGGCGCGCCTCAATCGTCAAAGCTTACGCCGCGGCCTTCTTCCGCGCCTGCTCGGCCTTGTACAGCTCGAACTCTTCCGCGATCGCCTTGGCGATCGAGGGCCGTTGACGCAGGCGTTCGTAATAGGCCTTCACGTTCGGCCATTTGGCGAGCTCGATCGGCGGCGTCGCCATGGTCCAGTTGATGACCGTGACGAGATAGGCGTCGGCGACGCTGAATTGGTCGAGCAGGAAGTCGCGCCCCTTCAGGTAATTGTCGAGATAGTCCAGCCGCGACAGGTTCTTCTCCAGCGCGTAGGCTTTCGTCTCCTGCGGCGCCTTGCGGTCGAGCACCGGGATGAACAGGCCCTTGTGCAGCTCGGTGCCGATGAAGCAGAGCCATTGATGCAGTCGCGTGCGCTCGATGCCCGCTGCGGCTCCGAGACCCGATTGCGGGAAGCGGTCGGCGATATATTGCAGGATCGCGGCGTTCTCGGTCAGCACCACGCCGTCGTCCGTCCGCAGTGTCGGCACCAGGCCGATCGGGTTCACGGTTCGAAAGTCGGTGCCGTCGCTCAGCACCGTCTTGGTCGGCGGATCGACTTCGAGATAATTGGCTTCGGCGCCGGCTTCATACAGCGCGACGCGGCTCGCCATCGAACAGGCGAGCGGCGAGAAATAAAGATCCATCTTGAGCCTCCTTGGGCAATTCTTCGATGTGACTTTTGGAGTGGCGCTCAACCTGGCCAGATTGATTTTTGTACTGTCTTGCATATTATGGAGTTGGTCAAGGATTAAATTGCGAAATGGTACAAAAATCGAAGCCTCCAGCTGCTGCCACTGAGCCCAAGCGCCGCGGCCGTCCGCGCGCCTACGAACCCGAGGTCGCGCTCGGCAAGGCGCTCGACCTGTTCCGCACGCAGGGTTTCGCCGCGACCTCGCTCGACGATCTCAGCGAAGCCACCGGCATGAATCGCCCGAGCCTCTATGGCGCCTTCGGCGACAAGCGCGAGCTCTACATCAAGAGCTATCAGCGCTACCGTGAGGACGCGCGCGCATCCATGGTGGAGATCTTTCGCCAGGAGATGCCCGTGCGCCAGCGGCTGGAGCGTATCTTCGCCTCCGCGCTGAACATCTATCTGTCCGGCGCGCCCGGCCCGCGCGGCTGCTTCACCGTGGTCACGGCGGCCTCCGAAGCGGTCGGCGATCCCGACATCCGCGCCATGGTGCTCGATGGCCTTAACGAACTCGACAAGGCGTTTGCGAGTTGCTTCCGCCGCGCCAAGGAGAAAGGCGAATTGCCCGAAAGCGCCGATCCCGCCGTGCTGGCGCAGCTCGCATCTGCGACGGTGCACTCAATTGCCATTCGGTCGCGCGCCCGCGTATCGCGGAAGGAGCTCGAGGCGATCGTGAAGGGAGCGATCGATCTGATGGTGGGACGAAAGAGCTAGGCGGTTGCGTGGCGCGAGCTAACGTCGTCCTGGCGAAAGCCAGGACCCCTAGCCACCGAATCTGGTTTGGCGAAGATTCGGAGTTGCCGCCGTCGCGCCGCAGCTCCTCCCTGTAGCCCGCCTACGCCGCGCGAATATGCGCGAGGAAGCGATCCACCTCGTCGCGCAGCCGCTGCGATTGCTTTGACAGCTCGATCGCCGAGCCCAGGACTTCCTCCGCCGCTGTTCCCGTCGCGGCGATGCCGGCGGTGACGCCTGCGATGTTTTGCGAGACCTCGCCGGTGCGGGCGGCTGCCTGCTGCACGTTCTGGGCGATCTCCTGCGTTGCGGTGCCCTGCTGGCCGACGGCGGCGGCGATCGCGGCGGAGATCTCGTCGACCTCCTGGATCGTTGCGCAGATCGACTGGATGCCGTCCACTGCGCCGGTGGTCTCGCCTTGTACCGCCGTGACCTGGGCGCCGATCTCCTCGGTCGCTTTGGCGGTCTGGGTTGCCAACGCCTTCACCTCGGAGGCAACCACCGCGAAGCCGCGGCCGGCTTCGCCCGCGCGCGCCGCCTCGATCGTCGCGTTGAGGGCCAGCAGATTGGTCTGCTCGGCGATGCCGCTGATGAAGGAGACGACGTCGCCGATTTTTTGCGCGGCGTCGGCCAGACTTTGCACGCGCTCGTTCGACCGTCGTCCGTCGCTCGCGGCTTTGCCGACCACCGCGGTCGCGTGCGCAAGGCGCCGGCTGATCTCGGTCATGGACGACGACAGCTCTTCCGCGGCGGCAGCGACCGTCTGCACATTTTCCGAGGCGAGCGCCGAGGCCGACGACACCGTGCCGGTCTGCTGCCGCGACCGCTCGACGATATCAGACATCGAGCGCGCCGTGTTCTCCATCTCGACCGCGGCCGAGGAGACCGTGGTGACGACCTCGCGGATGCTGGCTTCGAAATTGTCGGCGAGCGCGGCGAACGCGCGTCGCTTCTCCGCTTCGGATTGCGCCTTAGTGTCGGCCTGTTCGGCCTGGAGCCGGTTGAAGTTGACGGCGTTGTCGCGGAACACCGCGACAGCCTTGACCATCGCGCCGACCTCGTCATTCGCCTTGCTGACGGGGACGGTGACATCGAGGTGTCCGTCGGCCAGCTCGCGCATCACGCTGGTGATGGAAATGATCGGGCGCGAGATGCTGCGGGCGATGAGATAGCCGACGATGGCGGCGAGCACGAGCCCGAGCGCGGCGATGCCGAATGCCAGCAGCCAGGCACGGTCGGCGGAGGCCACATAGTCGGCATTGTCCATCACCAGTTCGACGGCGCCGAGCGGCTTGCCGGAAAAATCCCTGATCGGTCCGAGCAGCGCCGCTACCGGCGTCGTGTCGAGCTTGGCCTGCCGTACCGTGAAGTCGCCGCCGGCGGCGCGGCCGTAATCGGCCGCATCGAAGAAGCTCTTCCCCTTCAGCGTGCCGCCGAACAGCTTGAAGCCGCCGCCGTCCGCGAGATGGAAGGCGATGTCGACATGGCGGTTGGTCTTGAAATCGTCGAGGAAGGACTGGCCGAAGGTCAGGCCAAACTCCACTGAGCCGAGATGCTTGCCGCCTTGCGCGATCGGCACGACGCCGCGGATGCCGAGCCCAGCCAAGCCGCCCTCGAGGCCGACCACGACCTTGCGCTCCTGGTTGGCCATGATCACGGTTTTGCGGAAGCCCGAGAGGTCGTCGCCAAATTTAGCAGGCTGGTGCACGCGCAGGAACGAGGTCGCGGGCGCCACGTGGAACTGGAACTGTTCGACGCCGTACTCCGATTTGGTCGCAGCAAACACCGGCCCGAACAGGCTGATCAGGGCATTGCGATCCTGTTTGGCCATCGCGTCCTGCGTTGCCGGCATCGCGGCGACGACGGCGCTCATGGCGGCGGCGCGCTGGGATTCCTCGGCAATTCGCGACTGGAGCGCGTCGTAATGACTGCGAAGCTCGCGCTGGTCGGCCCGGTCGATGATGCCGGAAATGATCCACATTGCGCCTAGCACGGCGAACAGGGCGGTCGCCGCCGCCGTCACCGCCAGCGCAACCGTGATCCGCATCCTGAGGCCGAGCGTGAAGCGCATGTCCGACTCGTTCGTTGAGCGTTGATTAACAACGCCTATCAACTTCTCGCTAAGAGAGGGTGAACGGGATAGCGGCCGACGATCGGTGATTTTACGGGCTCGGGTGGCACGTGAGGTCTCAATACCCCCGCGTCCGGTCGACCACGTTCTCCAGCACACCACACGCCTCGAACCGCGCGATCTGCTCCGCGGCATAGGCCGAGATCGCGTCAGCGTCGGTGTCGGCGGCGTTATGCGGGGTCAGCAAGACCTTGGAATGGGTCCAGAACCGGCTGTCCGCCGGCTGCGGCTCCTGTACGAAGACGTCGAGCGAGGCGGCGCCCAGCGTGCCGTCGTCGAGGCAGGCCAGGATGTCGGCTTCATTCTGGAGGCCGCCGCGGCCGGCGTTGATCAGCACGGGCGCACCGAGCGGGCTCTTGCGGTTGAGCTTGGTGAAGACGTCGCGGTTGAGGATGCCGTGTGTATCAGGCGTCAGCGGCAATAGGCTGACGAGAATATCGGTCGTGCGCAGGAACGCGTCGATTTGCCCGGCGCCATGGAAGCATTCGACACCCGCGATGATACGCGGGCTGCGGCTCCAGCCGGCGACGCGGAAACCAAGCCGCCGCAGCACATCGGCCGCATCAGTACCGAGCGTGCCCAGGCCCATGATACCCACCGTGACGGCGCTCGCTGGCCATTGATAGGTCGGCTCCCAGCGCTTTTCGCGCTGCGACTGGCGCAGATAAAGCTCCTGGCGGTGGTGCATCAGCACGTGCTGCACGACGTATTCGGTCATGCGGCCGGTCAGATCAGGCACGGCCACGCGCACCAGCGGCACGTTCGGAAGGCTCTTGTCCGCCATCAGCGCGTCGACGCCGGCGCCCAGATTGAAGATCGCACGCAGATTGGGGAAAGAGCCGAGGTCGCCCGGCACCGGCTTCCACACCGCGGCATAATGCACCTCGGCCGGATCGAGCCCGGCATCGGGCAGCAGCACCACGCGGCGGCCGCCGCAGACGGCGTCGAACCGGGCCTTCCAGCGCTCAGGCAGCCAGTTCTGCTGCGTGCTGTTGATCAGGACGGCCAGGGTGCCAACGGTCATTCGAAGTGCCTCTTTAAGTTCCGCTTTTGAAGGCCCTCCTTGGCACGATCTGCCGGATTTTTCTTGCAATTTTTTTCCGCAGCCATGTCGGGGCAAGGCATACTGGATCGTCTTCAAAACAAGCGCTCAGAGAAGGTACTGCCCATGCTTTATGCGATCCTTTGCTATCACGACGAGGACTTCGTCGGCTCATGGAGCAAGGACCAGGACGAGGCCGTGATGAAGAAGCTCGCCGTGGTGCAGGAAGGTCTCGCGAAGCAGGGCAGGCTCGGCCCGGTGGCGCGGCTGCTGCCGACCACTGCGGCAGCGACGCTGCGCAAGGAGGACCCGCCGTTGGTGCTCGACGGTCCCTACGCGGAGACCAAGGAGCAGTTGCTCGGCTTCTATATCGTGGATTGCAAGAATCTCGATGACGCACTCGATGTCGCCCGCGACCTCGGTGCCGCCAATCCCGGCGGCGCCTACGAGGTGCGCCCCGTCGGCGTGTTCAGTCCCGGAGGGAATCTGAAATGAGCGAAGCCGATACCGCCTGGATCGAGACCGCGCTGACCTCGGCGCGCCCCCAGGCGGTCGGCGCGCTGCTGCGCTATTTCCGCGATCTCGACACCGCCGAGGAAGCCTTTCAGAACGCCTGCCTGCGCGCGCTGAAGACCTGGCCGCAGAACGGACCGCCGCGTGATCCCGCCGCCTGGCTGATCATGGTCGGCCGCAACGTTGCGATCGACGAGGTGCGCCGCACCCGCAAGCAGCAGCCGCTGCCGGAGGACGACCAGGCGATCTCCGATCTCGACGACGCCGAGGGCGCGCTCGCGGAGCGGCTCGACGGCTCGCACTATCGCGACGACATTTTGCGGCTGATGTTCATCTGCTGCCATCCAGGGCTGCCGGCGACGCAGCAGATCGCGCTGGCGCTCCGCATCGTCTGCGGCCTGACGGTGAAGCAGATCGCGCGCGCCTTCCTGGTGTCGGAAGCGGCGATGGAGCAGCGCATCACGCGTGCCAAGGCCAAGGTCGCGGAGGCCGGGACGCCGTTTGAAACGCCGGGCGCGGTCGAGCGTTCGGAGCGGCTCGCCGTTGTCGCGGCGATGATCTATTTGATCTTCAACGAGGGCTATTCGGCGAGCGGCGACACCGCCGAAATCAGAAAGCCGCTGTGCGAGGAAGCGATCCGGCTGGCGCGGCTGCTGCTGCGGCTGTTCCAGAGCGAGCCGGAGATCATGGGGCTCACGGCGCTCATCTTGTTGCAGCATGCGCGCAGTGCCTCGCGCTTTGCCGCGGATGGCTCGCTGATCCTGCTGGACGACCAGGATCGTTCGCTGTGGAACGGCACGATGATCGCGGAAGGCCTCGCGCTGATCGACAAGGCGATACGCCATCGCCGCAGCGGGCCCTACCAGATCCAGGCCGCGATTGCCGCGCTGCATGCCCGCGCCTCCACGCCTGAGGAGACCGACTGGGCGCAGATCGACCTGCTCTATGGTGCGCTGGAGGTGGTGCAGCCCTCGCCGGTGGTGACGCTCAACCGCGCGGTCGCGGTTTCCAAGGTGCGCGGACCGCAAGCCGCGCTCGACCTGATCGAGCCGCTGGCGCCAAAGCTTGCCAACTACTTCCATTTCTATGGCGTGCGCGGCGCCTTCCTGATGCAGCTCGGCCGCAACGACGAAGCCCGCATCGCCTTCGACCGCGCCATCGCCCTCGCCAACACGTCCGCAGAAGCCGCTCACATCCGCATGCATCTCGATCGCCTGATCCGGGACAGCCAGCCCAAGGGCGCCGATGGCGGCGCCAGGCAAGACGCCAAGGTCAAGGCGCCAAGGTGATGTAGGGAGCGCCTGCTTCGGGCGGAGCAAAATTTCCGCTTCGCCTTGTCGGACCCGGCCCCCTCCCTTCGTCCTAGGACCGTATCCAGGGAGCCATTCATGCTGAGAGCCGTCGCCATCATCGCCATCCTGTTCGCGGTCGGAATCATGGGCGTGCTCGTCTTTGCGCTGACGAAGCCCGACACATTCCGCGTCGAGCGCAGCCTCGCTGTGAAAGCGCCGGCCCATGCGGTCTATCCCTTGGTTGCCGATTTCCATCGCTGGACAGCCTGGTCCCCCTACGAGGGCCGCGATCCCGCCATGAAGCGCACCTTCGGCGGAACTGCGGAAGGAAGGGGTGCGACCTATGCCTGGGACGGAAACAACAATGTCGGCGCCGGCCATATGGAGATCCTCGAGGCGAGTGCGTCGTCAAAACTCCGCATCAAGCTCGATTTCGAGCGGCCTTTCGAAGGCCACAACACCGCCGAGTTCACCTTTGTGCCGCAAGGCGATGCCACACTGGTCACGTGGGCGATGTCCGGTCCGGCTCCGTTCCTGTCCAAGGTCATGCAGGTGTTCATCAACATGGACAGCATGATCGGCAAGGATTTCGAGGCGGGCTTGGCCAGCCTGAAGAAGCTCACCGAGAAGTAGCGCCGTCACCCCGAACGAAAGCAAAAAGGAGAGAAACGATGCTCAATGCCTATCTGTTCTATCAGGACACCTGCGAAGCGGCGTTCAATTATTACGCCAAGGTTCTCGGCGGCAAGATCGACGCCATGATGCGTTCGTCGGACGCACCGCCGGACATGGCCGCGGCGCCCGGCCGCGAGAAGACGATCATGCATGCACGGATGTCGCTGCCCGACGGCAGCGTGCTGATGGCCTCCGACGCACCAAGCGAGCACTTTCACAAGCCGCAGGGCTTTTCGATCTCGCTCACGGTCGCGGACCCGGCGGAGGGCGAGCGCAAGTTCAACGCGCTCGCCGATGGCGGCAACGTCACCATGCCCTTCAGCAAGACGTTCTGGGCCAAGGGCTTTGGCATGTGCGTCGACAAGTTCGGCATTCCCTGGATGGTGAACTGCCCGGCCGAGGGAATGTGACAGGCGCGATCGCCTGACGCGCTAAGCGACGATCCCCTCTCCCCGACGATGTGGGAGAGGGGCCCGCATGTGGACGTCGCGTCATGTGCCGATTCGACCGCGTACCCCTCAGCGAATCGATCCGGTCACGTCATTGCTCGGTGGCTGGGAGGAGGGAACGCAGCGCGGACAGATCACGAGCTTTGTCCCGAGCTGCCTGTCATTCTCCGCTTCGATTTCGTCATGGATTGCCCACCACGCCGCGGAGTACGGGCGCAAGGTGCCGAGGACTCTCTCCCGCTCCTGATTCGGATCACTCGCCGCGGGAGCTTGGGTCGCCACGCGACGCTTGATGCCGGAGGGACGGTTCGGATCCTGACCGAGGCCGTCCCATGCGATCGGACGGCGATCCTGCGCAGGCGCGACCACGCATCCCATGAGCGTTGCGCAAAAAGTGAGCAAGACGAAGCCGTGTCGGATCATGCCGGACCCTTGGGTGTTGTATGCGACGCGCCAAGTCCGCTTACCGAAGCTTGCGTCGCACCGCTCAAATGGAACCTAAGGGAAACGCGTGGCCGACATGGCCGAATATGAATTCTGCTGTCGCACCACATTGCGAGAGCAGTGAGGCCGCTTCGTGAAATGATGCGGACCGCATCGCACAACAACTGGCGCAATATTAGGCTGTGAACTCCGGGACAGAATCGTTATTTATTCCGTCATAAATTCTAAAAACTGGGGCGGGCGGACTTGGAAGGGGAGCGACCGATGGCGGCGGCGCTGCAGATCAACTTTGCACTTTGGGGTATGCTCATCTGCGCGAGCATGGAATTGACCGAGTTGATCCAGAGTTTTTACTAGAGCTCTCGAAGCAGGTGACCGGCGCAATTTTGCCGGGCACTCGCGTCCGTCGATCATCACCGGCAGCGCGGATAGATCGCGGCGAGGTCGCGTCCCTTCAGCAGAAGCAACCGCGACGAGAGGCCGCCGCGGCGACTGATCCAGTCGCGCACCGGGCCGGGATAGGCCGCAAGCACCGCATCGGATGCTTCCGGCTCGGCGTAGAAGCGTCCGCGCCGATCGACCGAGCGCGCCGCATGGAAGCCGAGCACGGCGCGTTTTGTCACACAAATCCGCTCGCCCGGCACGATGCTCAGTACCAGTGTGCAGGCGGACAGGCAGGGACCGTCGATCACCACGCGCTCGCCGCTCTCGCGCACCTTCTCGAACAAATCGAGGAACGGCCCGACCTGTCCACCGGGCGACTGGATGATGCGGATTTCGGCCGAGGCAGGTGTGGCGGCGAGCAGCGCGGATGCGAGGATCAGGGCCCTGAGAAAGGTGACGCGCCGCATGAAGCCTCCGCGAATTCGAGTCCGTAGGATAGGCCGACGAGAAGAGGTAGTAACGCTTCGCTAGGCCAACCTACGCGGTGCCTACCCGTTCCTCCGCTCGCCGCGCAGCGTCGGCAGGCCGATGCCTGCCGCATCGAAGCCGCCATCGACGGCCAAAATTTGTCCGGTGATGTAGCTCGATCGTTCCGAGCACAGGAAGTAGATGGCTTCGGCGAGTTCCTCTTCCAGGCCGTAGCGGTTGAGCGGAATGGCGTCGTGATAATCGGCGCGGATCTCGCTGGTGTGCACCTGCTTCGCCATCGCGGTGTCGACCGGTCCCGGCGCGACCGCGTTGACGCGGATGTTGAGGGACGCGAGCTCAACCGCGAGCTGCTTGGTAAGGTGCGCGAGGCCGGCCTTGCTGGTGCCGTAGGCCGAGCGCAGCGTCGAGGCGCGCACTGCCGAGATCGAGGTGATGTTGACGATGGCGCCGCCATTGCCGTCGCGCATCAGCGGCACCGCCGCCTTGGTGCAGAGGAACGGGCCGGTGAGGTTGACCTCGAGCACGCGCCGCCAATCGGTCTCCGACGTCTCCATCAGCGGCGCGAACACGGCAACGCCGGCATTATTGACGAGCGCATCGAGCCGGCCAAACCGCTGTTCGACCGTCGTCATCGCGGCGGCAACCGCGGCTGCGTCCGAGACGTCGCAGGTCAACGCCAGCGTGGCCTCGTCCCGGCCGATCTCGGCGACCGCGCAGCCGAGCAACTCGCCCTCGATGTCGATCAACGCCACCCGCCAGCCCTCGCTCAAAAACTTCTTCGCGGTCGCAAGCCCGATGCCACGCGCGGCTCCGGTGACGAGGGCAACGCGGTGCGGGGTAGGGGGCATTGGCTGATCGGTCCTTATGAAAGATTGGGTCGCGCAAACGCGAGCCTCTTTTACTTCGCTTTCGTCCCGACGAGGAAGGCCTTAACTCGAAGGCACGATGTCGGGACGGTCCTCGATGGATCGTCTTCCAGGGGATCATTGCCAGGGAGATCCGCAATGTCCAACCACGAGCGCCAGATTCGAGACCTTTTCGCCGCTTATCTCGGCAACGACCGGCAACGGGTCGCCGACGCGTTGGCGGACGATTTCCGCTTCACCAGCCCGTTCGACGACGATCTCGACAAGGCGGCTTATTTCGAGCGTTGCTGGAGGGACACCGGCTGGATTGCGCGGCACGACATCGAGCGGATTTTCGTCCAAGGCGACGAGGCCTTCGTCACCTATCTCTGCCGGGCGACAGATGGCAGGAGCTTTCGCAACACCGAGTTCTTCACCTTCGCCGGCGGCAAGGTTCGCCGCATCGACGTCTATTTCGGCGCTGCCCGGCAGGACGGGCGTTTCCTGCCGCAGGCGCGCTAGAGCCAGCCAATAATCGCCAGAATAATTTTCGTCACCTGTCGGTTTCGTCAAGGTTCCTTCGTCTTGGAGGTGAGGGTGGGCGGCCCGGGCCGTCGCTCCCGCCCATCCGGAGTGGCGCCTCGCCGCGCAACCCGAACGAAAAAGCACGCAAGGAGTGCTCATGCGATTCATGATGCTGATGATCCCGCTCGGCTACGAGACCGCGGCGCCCGACGTTCAACTCGATCCCGAGCGGGTCGCTGCGATGATGCGCTACAACGAGGCGCTGAAGGACGCCGGCGTGCTGATCACGCTCGACGGCCTGCACCCGCCCTCGATGGGCGCGCGCGTCTCGTTTGCGGCCGGCAAGCCCATCGTGACCGATGGTCCGTTCGCCGAGGCCAAGGAGGTCCTGGGCGGCTACTGGATGATCGAGGTTGTCTCGCGTGCCGAGGCGATCGCCTGGGCCAGGCGGTGTCCGGCCGCACCGAACGAAATCATCGAGATCCGTCAGGTGCAGGAGATGAGCGACTTCCCGCCAGACGTGCAGGAGGCCGCCGCCGGTTTCGGCGACCTGAAGAAATAGCCGCAGCTTCGTCTATCCATCACCAAAGGAGAGAACCGATGAGCACCGACACCTATCTCGCCGTTTTCCTCGGCAGCAAGACCAGCTCCAAATGGACCGCATGGAATGCGATGCCCGAGGCCGAGCGCAACGCGAAAGAGCAGGAGGGCATGGCGGCGTGGAAAGGCTGGGTCGAAAAGCACCAGGGCGCGATCGAGGCCATGGGCGGCCCGCTCGGCAAGACCAAGAAGGTCGACGGCAAGGGCATCGCCGACATCGCCAACGAGATGGGCGCCTTCACCGTGGTGCGCGCAGCGTCCCATGAAGCCGCGGCGAAGATGTTCGAGAACCACCCGCACTTCACGATCTTCCCCGGCGAACGCGTCGAGATCATGCCGGTGCTGCCGATCCCTGGCGGCTAGGATCTCGGGCCGCCTCGCCGGACCGGGAAGAATACGGGCTGATCAACCCGTCGCCGCTAGTGACCTTCACCGCCAGCTCATGTAAAGGTCGTTCACATGAGCTGGCGCAAGGAGACGCGCCGCGCCGAGCGCGGCTATCACCACGGTAATCTGAAGGAAGCCCTGTTGCAGGCCGCCCTCGGATTGATCGCCGAGAAGGGCGCGGCCGGCTTCACCTTTGCCGATGCCGCACGCATGGCCGGCGTCAGTGCGGCGGCGCCGTACCGGCATTTTCGCGACCGTGAAGAACTGCTGTCCTCGATCGCGCAGCGCGGCTTCGAGCAGTTTGAATCGCGCCTGACCGCGGCTTGGGACGACGGACGGCCCGACACCGTCACGGCGTTCGAGCGTGTCGGCAGGGCCTATCTCGCCTTCGCCCGCGAGGAGCCCGCGTTCTACAACGCGATGTTCGAATCTGGCCTCCCGGTGGATGCCAATCCGGCGCTCCAGGCGGCCAGCGAGCGTGCTTTCAACATCATTCGTGCCGCGGCGGAGCGGCTTGCCGCGCTGGCGCCGCCGGGCACGCCGCGGCCGCCGGCGATGATGATGGCGCTGCACATCTGGTCCATGGCGCATGGCGTGGCCTCGCTGTTCTCCCGCGGTGACGCCGCGCGTCGAAAGCTGCCGATGTCGCCGGACGAGCTGCTCGAAGCTGAGGTGCTGATCTATCTGCGCGGTCTCGGCTTCCCGACCGATCGCCGTCCCCCGGCGAAAAGCGCCGAGCCGCCGCCGGTGCCGCCGGAGGCATCCTCCGGTTCAGGCGTGCCGCCCGGTGGTCCCTGGGGCAAGCCGAAATAAAGTTACCCAAATAATTGCCCCGCCCTGTCAGGCGGTCGGCTTGACAAAACCGCGGGATGATTTACCTATGTAAATGTTATTTACATTCACAACGGCGCTGATGCCGTCATGGAGAGGGAAATGGCCTACACCGCTGATGTCAATCGATGGCGCGGCCCTTCGGACCAACACTACGAGCGCCCCCACATGCTCAATACGCCCTGGCATCCCGGCTGGATCGCCGTGACCATCCTCGGCTTCATCATCTGGTGGCCGATCGGACTTGCCCTTCTCTTTTTCACACTCGGGAGCAGAAGAATGTCGTGCTGGAGCAACCAGGATCGCTGGCAGAACAAGATGGAGCGGATGCAGTACAAGATGGATCGTATGCGCGGCCGCATGGAGCGCCACGGTTTCGGCTTTGGCTTCGGTCCGCCCTCGAGCGGCAACCGCGCCTTTGACGAGTACCGCACCGAGACATTGCAGCGGCTCGAGGAGGAGCAGGTCGAGTTCAAGAACTTCCTCGACCGTCTGCGTCACGCCAAGGACAAGGAAGAGTTCGACCAGTTCATGGCGCAACACAAGACACGCCCGACCCCGCCGCCGACCGACCAGCAGCAAGGTTGATCTCAAGCTTGATCTCGGGACTGACGCCTCTCAAAGCCGTCAGGCGCATGCCCCCAAAGTCCTGATGGCCCCGAGCCGCTCGCCTGCGCAACCCGCAGGCGGGCGGTTTGATTTTGGCAATGCGCGGCAGGCCGCCGCGACCTTCTGGAAATGTCCTGGCTGGAAAGTCTTGGCCTGGAGAGACTTGGTCAGCGCGCCGTGGCGAGCTGCGCGCGAACCGACTCCAGGAAGTGTTCGTAGGCATAGTCCACGATCTCGTTAAGTGATCGCGTTCGCGCAAACATCGCCTTGGCCTCGGCGAGAAACTCCTCGCGGGTCGGAATCTTCGGCAAGTGCAGATGCGTCAGTGCATCGACACCTTCGTGCGCGCGACTCAGGATGTCGTGCAGCGTCGGCAGTTGCAACTGGGCCAAATCGGCTCGGCGGAGCGCCGACGAAATCGCATGCGCCAGGGTCTGCGCATCGAACCGTCCGGCAAGCTCGCGGGCCGCCCGGTTGATGACGCGTGCGCCAAGCGGCTGCTCGTTGCGCAGCACCTGCTCGGGCGGCGACTTCATGTTCCAGACGATGCCGAACCAGGACAGCACCTTCAGGATGTAATAGGTGACGTCGATTTCCCACCAGCGAAAACCCTGCCGCACGCTGCTCTGGTAGGCGTGGTGATTGTTGTGCCAGCCCTCACCGAGAGTGAACAAGGCCAGCAGCCAATTGTTGCGTGAATCATCGCCGGTCACGTACCGCTTGCGTCCATGCACGTGGGCGAGGGAATTGATGCAGAAGGTCGCGTGATAGACCAGCACGGTGCTCCACAGGAAGCCGACGACGAGACCGGACCATCCGCCAACCAGGAAGCAGAGCGCAGCCAGCGTGACGGCTGGCAGGAGTTCCAGGCGATGCAGCCACATCAACTCCGGATAGGCGGCGAAATCTCCGACTTTCACGAGGTCGGTGCCATCGTGCTCGCTGTAAAAAATCCAGCCGAGATGACTGTAGAGGAAGCCTCGATGACGCGGCGAATGCACGTCGTCTTCGGTATCGGAATGCAGATGATGATGTCGATGCTTGGCCGCCCACCACAAAACGCTTTTCTGCGCGGTGCTTTGCGCAAGCCAGGCCAGGATGAACTGAAACACTCGACCGGTCGCAAAAGCCCGATGGGAGAAATAGCGGTGGTAGCCTGCTCCGATCGCAAACATACGGACGACATAGAGTGAGCCGCAGATCGCGATGGCCTGCCAGGTAACGCCGGTCCAGATCGCAGCAATGCAGCCGAGATGGACCAGCAGGAACGGCAGGGCGGAGGGATACATGATGTCGTCGTGTTGGTCGTCAGCGGGGGCGTTGGGCGACATGTATTGGCGTGACCTTGGAGGACGGGGATTCGGGATTCGCTTCGGCAGCACTGAGGGCCGCTGTGTGCGACAATCCCGGGGATGGCGGACCACTGCGGGGCTTTGAACGAGATGCTTTGCCTGAGCAACCCGGGCCAGCGCGGCAGCACGAACCTGAGACCATAGCTACGGGCGGAACTCGGCTGCCTCCATATATATGATCGCGGCTGCTTGGCATGCAAGCTCGTAGCCTCACGGGGTGCGTGGCGCGCGGGCTGCCGACGGCCTATATCCGACAGTGAAAAGGAAGCGTCAAAATACCGCAGGCAGCAACGATGGCGGAAGCGGCGATGATAGCGAGCGAAACCCTCTGGCAGAAGATCCGCGACGAGGCGCAGCGCACCGCGGCAGCCGACGCCATATTCGGCAAGGCTCTTGTCGGACTCATCCTCGTCCATGACGATTTTACCGCCGCACTGTCCGACCTGATCGGACGCCGGCTTGGCGACAGCGAGGTCGAACGCGCGCGCTTCACGACATTTTCCCGCGACGCCTTCAATGATCAGCCGGATCTGATCGAGGCGGCCGGCCGCGACTTGCAGGCCATCGTGCTTCGCGATCCCGCCATCAGCGGAGTGTTGGCGCCGCTGCTGCACTTGAAGGGCTACGTCGCCTTGCAGGCGTGGCGCGTCTCGAACTGGCTCTGGCATCACGACCGTGGTGACGCGGCGCTGCTATTTCAGAACGAGGCGTCGAACGTCCTGCAGGTCAGCATTCATCCGTCGGCGAGCTTGGGATCGTCGGTGTATCTCGACCACGCCACCGGCATCGTAATCGGTGCCGATGTGGTGATCGGCGACGAGGTCACCATGCTTCAGAACGTCAGCATCGGTCGTGGCACGGAACTGCCGGCGCGCTCGCCTCGCATTGGTCGCGGCGTGTTCATCGGCTCCGGCGCGACAATTCTCGGCAACGTCAGAATCGGCGATTTTGCAAAGATCGGCGCCGACACCGTCGTGACGAGCGACGTGCCCCGGGGCTGCACCGCAATCGGCAATCCGGCGCGGCTGACCAATTGCCCAGAGCCCGCTTCCGCGGCCTGACTCGCCGTCACGTCATCAGGCGACGTGCTCCTCGTTCACGCGGCGCGGCGGCGGCTCTCGCCGCCATGACGCGGGCTGACCGGCTCCGAACTGGTCTGGCCCGGCGCGTCCAGCACCGCGACGTGATGCCGGTAGACCAACTCCCAGCCCTTCCACCCCGTGAAAAGCAGAATGCCGACCACGATCAGGGACAGCGCCACGCCCCACGGCTTGATTGCAGCTTCCGCGCCTTGCGCGTAGCGGAGGTAGAAATTGATCAGGGCCAGCACGACGGCTACGAGATTGCCGATCATGTGATACCAGGCGTCATTGAGGCTGCGGATGCGGGCGTCGCTGAAGAAGTCGGTGAAGCCGGCCACGGCCGCAACGAGCGCCATCACAATACCGGCGCCGATCAGCCAGATCGCGGCTCTGGCCCAAAAGCCGTCACCGGTGCCGATGAAGGCGAGATCGGCGATGGGCGCGCCGACCAGGAAGGCGACGGGGAACGGGATGATCATGGGGTGGAGCGGATGATCGCCGACCGCGGCGGTCGTCTTGGGGTTGATGCTCATGGCAAAACCTCGCGACAAGTGATTTTCCAGACAATTTTTCGGACGGAGGCTGGTTCCTCTGACCGGGATAGCGGGCTCCGCTCCTGATGCGCACGGGAAAGCGGAACTCTGCTGTCCCGGGCGCAGCGCACCGTCCCGTCGGGAACACGGCCCGCCCGCCGCGCCTCCCATCCCCCTGTGCGACCTCCCTTTCCCGCACTCAAATTCGTCTGCGGTAACCCAGCATTAACCATCGCCGGGCTCTGGTAATTGCGGACAATCGCGCGCCCAAAGCCTGAAGTCTGAGCCTTGGGGTCGGGCCCATAGTTTTGACATCTTGGCAGGGAATGCAGGCGGCCGGCTTTGGACGAGCCCTGCACCCCAGAAAGACAAGGCTTTGAGCGGGCTTGCCGGCCGCGCCGGTTCTAGCGCGGCTATTGGGGAACCGGCGGCCATTTGCTGGCCGGGACATTAGGTCGGGACATCAGGTAACGATCGCCTTGAGAGGATACTGCTTATGAATCCGGCCGACGTGGCTCAGTCAGCCCTTCCGGTTGCCGCTTCCGCGGACGTGTCGCTGATCGCGCTGTTCTGGCAGGCTCACTGGATCGTGAAAGCGGTGATGCTGGGGCTTCTCGCCTGCTCGGTCTGGGTCTGGGCGATCGCCATCGACAAGATCTTCCTGTTTGCCCGCACCCGCCGCTCGATGGACCGTTTCGAGCAGGCTTTCTGGTCCGGCGAGTCGATCGAGGACCTCTATCGCACGCTCTCGGCCAAGCCGACACATTCCATGGCGGCCTGCTTCGTCGCCGCGATGCGCGAGTGGAAGCGTTCGTTCGAGAGCCAGGCCCGCTCGGTCGCCGGCCTTCAGATGCGCATCGACAAGGTCATGAATGTCTCGATCGCCCGCGAGGTCGAGCGGCTGGAACGCCGGCTGCTGGTGCTCGCCACCGTCGGCTCCGCAGGCCCCTTCGTCGGCCTGTTCGGCACCGTCTGGGGCATCATGTCGAGCTTCCAGTCGATCGCGGCGTCGAAAAACACCTCTTTGGCGGTGGTGGCCCCTGGCATCGCGGAGGCGCTGTTTGCGACCGCCGTCGGCCTTATCGCCGCCATTCCTGCCACTATTTTCTACAATAAGTTCACCTCCGAGGTGAACCGGCAGGCCCAGCGGCTCGAAGGCTTCGCCGATGAATTTTCAGCCATCCTGTCGCGCCAGATCGACGAGCGGGGCTGACGGACGGCATGTATAGTGTGAAGGGCAATTTGGGCACCAGACCATGGGCATGAACGTTGCGAGTTCGTCCGGAGGCGGTGGGCGCCGTGGCCGGCGCAAGCCGGTCGTGGCCGAAATCAACGTCACGCCGATGGTGGACGTGATGCTGGTGCTGCTCATCATCTTCATGGTCTCGGCGCCGATGTTGACGGTCGGCGTGCCGCTCGACCTGCCGCAGACCCAGGCCAAGAGCCTCGAAAACAACGACCAGAAGCCGATCCAGATGTCGGTGGACATCAAGGGCAAGGTGTTCATCAACGACGCCGAGATCGCGATCAACGAACTGATCCCCAAGCTGAAGGCGATCACGGACGCGCGCGGCGGGCTCGAGGAACGCATCTATTTGCGTGCCGACAAGAAGGCGGATTACGGGACGGTGGCCAAGGTCATGGGCCAGTTGTCCGGCGCAGGCTTCAAGAAGCTGGCGCTCGTCACGGAAGCGGATCAGGGGTAAACCGTGAAGGTGAAGGTCGACAAGACACTCGTTGCGTCGATTGCCCTCCACGTCCTCGTGCTGGGATGGGGGCTCGTCACCTTTAGCAGCAGGGCTTTTGTGCCGGCGGAAGAGTCGCTGCCGATCGACATCATCTCCACCGATCAACTCGCGCAGATGATGTCGGGGCAGAAGACCGGCGACAAGAAAGAGCCGAAGCCGAAGGTCGAGAAGATCGCGGAAGCCAAGCCCGAGGAAGACGCTGTCGGCAAGGTCACCGAGAAGAAAGAGCTGATCAAGACCAACTCGACGCCGGAGCCGCCGCCAAAACCCGTGGAGAAGCCGGTCGAGAAGAAGCCCGAGCCGCCCAAGCCCGTCGCTGAGGCGAAGCCCAAGGAAGAACCGAAGCCGCCGGAAAAAAAGCCTGACCCGGCCAAGGAAGATCCGATCGCCGAGCTGCAGAAAAAGCTCGAAACCAAGAAGCCGCCGCCCAAGCCGCCGGAGCAAAAGGTCGCGGCGGTGCAGCCGCAACAGCAGCTGCCGAAGCCCAAGGAGCGCAGCTTCGATCCCGCGCAGATCCAGCGCGATCTCGACAAGCGCGCCGCGACCCGGCACGAACTCGCGGGCTCGACGCTGAATGCGTCGGCCTCGCTGGGATCGACGACCGGAACGGCCGCCAACAACATTGCGACCTGGCGGGGCGCGTTCCAGGGGGCGGTGAAGCGCTGCTTCACGCCGACCTATAACGGCCAGGATGCGGATCAATACGAAGCCGACATCGACATTCCCATGAAGATCGACGGATCGCTCGCGTCCGAGCCGATCGTCGTCGCGGTGAGGGGACCGTCGCGATCGATCGCACAGGCGGTGGCGGAGAGTGCCAGACGCGCCATCGTGCAGTGTCAGGTCTATTCGTTCATGCCGAAGCAGCAATACGAGAGCTGGAAGCTCATTCCGATGACTTTCGGCCTGAAAGACATGTTGTGACATCCGAACAAAAGAATTTTGCGATGAATGACGTTCGATCGATGAACCGCCGCCGCTTCATGACCCTGACCGGATCGACGCTCGCGATGCTGGGGGGCGGACAAGCCTTGGCCCAGCAGCCGCAGGGACGGCTCCGCATCGATCCCACCGAGTTTCGGCCGATTCCGATTGCGATCACCAATTTTGTGCCGGGCTCGCCGGCCGACGGTGACGTCGGCAACGGCGTCACCCAGGTCATCACCAACAATCTGAAGCGCTCGGGCCTGTTTGCGCCGGTCGACCAGGCCGCCTTCATCGAGCGCATCAGCAACATCGACGTCGCGCCGCAGTTCGAGAACTGGAAGACCCTGAACGCGCAGGCCCTCGTCACCGGCCGCATGACGCGGCAGCCGGACGGCCGCCTCAAGGCTGAATTCCGCTTGTGGGACGTCGTCACGGGCCAGCAGCTCGCCGGCCAACAATATTTCACCTCGCCGGAATATTGGCGTCGCATCGCCCACATCATCTCCGACCAGATCTATGAGAAGCTGACCGGCGAGAAGGGCTATTTCGACAGCCGCGTGGTGTTCGTTGACGAGACCGGGCCGAAAGAGCGCCGCGTCAAGCGGCTCGCGATGATGGACCAGGACGGCGCCAATGTGCGCTATCTGACCCGCGGCTCCGACCTCGTGCTGACGCCGCGCTTCTCGCCGAACTCGCAAGAGATCACCTACATGGAATTTGGCCAGGGCGATCCGAAGGTCTACCTGTTCAACATCGAGACCGGCCAGCGCGAGATCGTCGGCAACTTCCCCGGCATGACCTTTGCGCCGAGGTTCTCGCCGGACGGCCAGCGCGTCATCATGAGTCTGCAGCAGGGCGGCAATTCCAACCTGTTCGTGATGGATCTGCGCTCGCGCTCGACCACGCGCCTCACCGACACGCCCGCGATCGACACCTCGCCTTCCTACTCCCCGGACGGCACCCGCATCTGCTTCGAGTCCGATCGCGGCGGCAGATCGCAGATCTATGTCATGGCCGCGGGCGGCGGAGCGGCGCAGCGCATCTCTTTCTCCAAGGACGACAACAACGCCACCTATTCGACGCCGGTGTGGTCGCCGCGGGGCGATTACATCGCCTTCACCAGGCAAGGTGGCGGGCAGTTTTCGATCGGCGTGATGAAGCCGGACGGCTCCGGCGAACGGCTTCTCACCTCCGGCTATCATAACGAAGGTCCGACCTTCTCGCCGAACGGCCGCGTGCTGATGTTCTTCCGCGATCCGGGCGGCAGCGGCGGGCCGTCGCTGTTCTCCGTCGACATCTCGGGGCGCAACGAGCTGAAAGTGCCGACGCCGGGCTTCGCCTCCGACCCGGCATGGTCGCCGCTCTTGTCCTCGACATCGGGCTAGCCGCCGCCCCCGGCGCGCGATGATTTGACCGCGCGCCTTTTCCGAAAACTTGGCGAGATGTTTCCCCGCGATAATTGTTCTTTAAGGTTGCACTAGGCAAACTTTTCCCATGGGTTTGTTTCTATTGATGTATTCCGACTATTGGTCATTCAAAACAACTCGACTTTAACGATGTTCCCTCAGAAAGACTTCATACCGGATCGGTAAAACTGCGCTCCAGACAGGACGCGCGTAAACACCAGATGCAGTTTGCAAGTCAGAGCGGAGAGCCGGAACAGCGGCCGCCGAAAACTTCGGCGGCGCAAATCGATTCGCTGTTCGAAGCGCCTGGCCCGTTGCTGGCGGGACTCATTTTCGTGTCGATTGGTGCGGCCCTCACCGCGCTGAGGACGGGCGAGCCGCTGATCTGGGCGTGCGTCGCACTTCTGATCCTGGCCGGGACCGCGCGGGCGATCGACCTGCGCCTCTATCAGGCACGTCACGCGGTCATGACCGTCGAGGCGGCCGCACGCTGGCAGAAGCGCTATCAGATCGGAGCAAAGATCCAGGCGGCTGCGATCGGCATCTGGTGCGCCACCACCCTGTTGGCCACGGACGACGCCGTGGCCCACATGATCGCCTTGTCGGTCACGACCGGAATCGCGGCAGGCGGCGCGGGCAGGGCATATGGCCGGCCTGCGATCTTCCACCTCCAGGCCGTGCTGATCTTCGGCCCGGCCGTGCTTGCCTTGGCGCTGCGTGGAACACCCTACTACATCGCGATGGCGCTGGTCAGCGCCGCGTTCCTGATGGCGATCATGCAGCTCTCGGTGAATCTGCATCGAATCTTCATGGGAGCGGTCGTGGCACGTGAGCGTGAAGCCGCGCTCGCCGGCCAGTTCGATACGGCTCTGAACAACATGCCGCACGGCCTCTGCATGTTCCGCGTCGACGGACAGCTGGCGGTCATGAACCACCGCTTCGGCGAAATGATGAATCTGCCGGAAGGTCTCGCGCAGCGCGGGGTCAACGCGCGTGACATCGTCGCGGCGTGCGTGAGCGCGGGATCCATCTCGGCTGGGAGCGGCGAGCGAATCGTCGCGGACATCGAGAGTTCGCAAGCCAAGGAGATCATCACCGCCGATCCCGATACGCAGCGAAACCGGTCGTTGTCCTGGACTGTCCAGCCGATGGCTGACGGTGGCGCGGTGGTGCTGCTCGAGGACATTACCGAGCGACGTAGCGCCGAGGCCAAGATCACGCATCTGGCGCGCTACGACGACCTCACCGCGCTGCCCAACCGCGTTCATTTCCGCGATGAGATCGAAAGGCTGCTGGCGATCTCGCACGGCGCCGAGCGCCTGTCCGCGCTGCTGTTCGTCGACCTCGACCAGTTCAAGCAGGTCAACGACACGCTCGGCCATCCCTGCGGCGACCAGCTCCTGTGCGCGGTCGCCAACCGTCTGCGCGAGATGCTGCGCCCCGAGGATTTCGTCGCCCGCTTCGGCGGTGACGAATTCGTCGTGTTCCAGGAGAACATCTCCTCGCCCGAGGACGCCGCTGCGCTGGCGCGCCGGATCGTCGAACGGCTGAGCGAGCGTTACCGCATCGACAATCATCTGGTCGAGATCGGCGCCAGCGTCGGCATCGCATTGACCTTGCCGGAGGGCATCAGCGCAGACACGCTGCTCAAGAATGCCGACATGGCGCTGTACCGGGCCAAGGCCGACGGCCGCGGCACCTTCTGCTTCTTCCGCGACGAGATGGCGGCGACCGTCGAGGCGCGCCGCATCCTCGAGCTCGATCTGCGCAAGGCGCTCGCCAACGAGGAGTTCGAGCTGTTCTATCAGCCGCTGGTCAATCTGAAATCCGGCAAGATCACGACGTGCGAGGCGCTGCTGCGCTGGAATCATCCGGTGCGCGGCACGGTCTCGCCGATCGACATCATCCCGGTCGCCGAGGACATGGGGCTGATCGTCGATCTCGGCCGCTGGATCCTGCGCCGCGCTTGCATGGAATGCATGAAATGGCCGGAGGGCGTCAGCGTCGCCGTCAACTTCTCGCCGCAGCAATTCCACCAGCGCGACGTCTTGAGCGAAATCCGCTACGCGCTCGAGGTTTCGGGGCTCCCGGCGCATCGGCTGGAGATCGAGATCACCGAATCCTCCCTGTTGCGCAACACCCAGCTCACGCACGACATCCTGTCGCAATTGCATGCGATCGGCGTGCGCATTTCGCTGGATGATTTCGGCACCGGCTATTCGAGCCTCAGCTACCTGCACAATTTCCCGATGCAGAAGGTGAAGATCGACCGCTCCTTCCTCGAGGGCATCGATGCCGACCGGCCGCTGACGCTGCTGCGCGGCGTAGCGCGGCTGTCGGCCGATCTCGGCATGGCGGTCGTGGTCGAGGGCATCGAGACCAATGATCAGCTCGAGTTGATCAGCGCCGACGGCACCGTGACCGAAGGGCAGGGCTATCTGTTCAGCCGGCCGGTGCCGGCAGTCCGGATTCGCCAATTGCTCAATGCCTCGCATGGTCGTCGCGGGGCTGAGGACCACATCGTCATGGTGTCCTCGCGATCGATCGCCTGATCTTTCTCCGCCTCACTCCTTCAACGCATTTAGCTCTCGTTCGCCCGTGTTTTTGCGGGCTGCAAAGGTTAACCCTAACGTTTCTAAGCCTTTGCAATTCCGTTAATGAACCATTAATCTCCTCACACTCGCAGAAGTTGCTTTGGAGTGTAGGGGTACTGGATGACGTCTGGAGCTGAACCGCAAACGGTGCTCCTTCCGCGGGGAGCCGCTCTGTTTGACCGCATCGATTACCGCCTGATCGAAACTCCCGAGGACCGAGACAACCTCTATTTGATGCGGTACCGGGCCTATCTGCACGCCGGTCTGATCGAGCCGTCGGAGTCGCGGCGCGTAACCGATCGCTTCGACGATGCGCCCAACACCTGGAATTTCGGGGTCTATGTCGATGGAGAGCTCTGCAGCTCCGTTCGCATTCACGTCCTGACGTCGGACTGGCGGATGTCCTACACGACCGAAGTGTTTGGCGACGTCCTGCATCCCCGCCTCGACCGCGGCGAAGTTCTCATCGATCCATGCCGGTTTGTTGCCGATCCCGAAAAGCACCAGCGTTTTCCGGAGCTGCCCTATCTGACGGTGCGGCTGGCCTTTGTGGCCTGCGATCATTTCAACGCCGATACCGGGCTGGCCATGATCCGGACCGACCACCAGGCGTTTTATCGTCGCATCTTCCTGCACGAGACCATTTCACCGGAGCCACGCGGGTTTCCGGGCTGGCCCACCAAGAAGGCCGTGCTGATGGCGTCCGATTTCCGGAACCAGCGGGAAAAGGTCCTGACGCGCTTTCCGATCATGCGTTCCAGCGCGTTTGAGCGGCGCATGCTGTTTCAACGCAGCAGCCCCCGCCAGGCTGCCGCGCGCCCGGTGTCGCTGGCCACGCAGCGGCCCCCGGACGTAGCCGTCTCGGCAACGGGTTCTGCCCGCTAGGCCCCCACGCGAGGAGCCTAAAATTCCAGCAAAGGCCGCGGTTTTTGCCGGTCGTTGCGGCTTGCCTTCACCGTCGCGCCACATTTACAACCCATTAACCATGACGGTTGCTTTTCGCTGGTTGGGGGCATTTGACCGGCTGTGGCAAGGTTCCATCAAGGTTGACGGAACGTTCGCTTAACCAACCCCCTGTAGACCGGACAGCAGTGGACGAAACGTGAGCGTGGAGGCTCCGGAATGAAACATCCTATGCGCATCCTCCAGGGATTGAAGCTGGCCGCGGTGCTTGCCGTCGCGTTGTCGATGGGTGCCTGCGCCAACAAGAACTCTGCCACGGATGCGATGGCCAACGCGGCGACGCCGGGCAGCCAGCAAGACTTCGTCGTCAATGTCGGCGACCGCGTGTTCTTCGAAAGCGACCAGACCGATCTGACCCCGCAGGCGATCGTGACCCTGGAGAAGCAGGCGCAGTGGCTCCAGAGCTATCCGCGCTACAGCTTCACCGTCGAAGGTCATGCCGACGAACGCGGCACCCGCGAATACAACATCGCGCTCGGCGCTCGCCGCGCCCAATCGGTGCGTTCGTTCCTCGCCTCGCGCGGCATCGATCCGAACCGCATGCGCACGATCTCGTACGGCAAGGAGCGGCCGGTGGCCGTTTGCAACGACATCTCCTGCTGGTCGCAGAACCGCCGCGCCGTCACCGTGCTGAACGCGAGCTCCTGACGATCGGTCAGGCGCCGTTCATCTTCAGATAGCGATTATGCCGGCGCCCTCTCGGGCGCCGGTTTCGTTTCAGCGATCTGTGACAGAAACCCGTTTGTTACAGTCACAGTTTTGGCGTACTCCCCTTCAATGTGTGGCGCGTCGAATGTTCGGTCGCAGGCCATTTCGCTTTCGTCGTCAGGGCAAGATGTCATCCAGATTTAAGGTCTTCACCGGCACCGTGGCGATCGCCGCGCTGCTTTCGTTGTGCTCGCCCGCCCTCGCACAATCGGACGATGCAGATCCCGAGATGCGGATCGAGCGGCTGGAGAACCAGCTGCGCCAGCTCACCGGCCAGAACGAAGAGCTGCAATATCGCAACCGCCAGCTCGAAGAGCGGCTGCGAGCGCTCGAGGGCGGCGCGCAAGCTTCGCCCGGCCAGACGCCGGTCCAGCCCAATGTCGCGGCCATGCCGCCCGCACAAGCCGCGCCGGCCTATCGCCAGCAGCCGCCGCACCAGCAAGCGGCCCAGCCGAATTACGAGCAGCCGCAGATCGCCTCTCCGGCACCGATCGTTCAGGAGCAGCCTGCGCCCGGCGCGCCGGGCACGCGCCGCCGCGGCGATGCCTTCGACCCGAACCAGAGTCCGAATGCGCCGGGTGCGCCGCGCGCGCTCGGCGGCGGGCAGCAACCGATGCCTGCAGGTGCCCCGAGCGGCGCGCCCGGCGGCCGTGGCGCCGGCGAACCGCTTGATCTCGCCAACAGCGGCCCCCGCTATCCGCAGGCGGTCGGGCCTCAGGCTGCGCAGCCCGGCTATCCGCCGGTCTCATCCGGCTCTCCCGCGCCATCAGGCGGCACGGGCCTTGCGACCCTGCCGCCCTCGGCAACGCCGCGCGACGAATTCGACCTCGGAATCGGCTACATGCAGCGCAAGGACTATGCGCTGGCCGAGCAGACCATGAAGAATTTCTCGCAGAAATATCCGAGCGACCCGCTGCTCGGTGACGCGCAATACTGGCTCGGCGAGAGCTATTTCCAGCGCCAGCAATATCGCGACTCCGCGGAAGCCTTCCTCGCCGTCACCACGAAATACGACAAATCCGCCAAGGCACCGGATGCCCTGCTGCGGCTCGGCCAGTCGCTGGCGGCGCTGAAGGAGAAGGAGGCGGCGTGTGCCGCCTTCGGTGAAGTCGGTCGCAAATATCCGCGCGCTTCCGCCGGCGTCAAAGCTGCGGTCGACCGCGAGCAGAAGCGGGTGAAGTGCTGAGGCGCGGCGATTGATCCTGACAAGACGGATGGCGCTGCGCTAAACAGTGTCCATCCGCGGACGATTGCAGTGTCATGTCAGAGGACAATTCACCGATCTCGGCGCGTGAGGCCAAGCGCCTCTTCGCAGGCCTGAAAGGCGCGCAGGGACTGCTGCTCGCGGTCTCCGGCGGGCCCGACTCGGTGGCGCTGATGTGGCTTGCGGCGCGCTGGCATCGCAGCCTTTCGCGCGGCCCGCGTCTCACCGTAGTCACCATCGACCACGGCTTGCGGCCGGAGGCGGCGCGCGAGGCGCGCGAGGTCAAGCGTCTCGCAACCGGGCTTGGCCTGCAGCACCGGACCGTGCGCTGGCGCGGGGCAAAGCCGAAAACGGGACTGCCGGCCGCCGCGCGCGAAGCTCGCTACCGCCTGCTTGTGCAGGCCGCGCGCCTCGCCGGTGCGAGCCACGTGCTGACCGCCCACACCCGCGACGACCAGGCCGAGACCCTGTTGATGCGGCTTGTGCGCGGCAGCGGATTAGCCGGGCTGTCGGCGATGGCCCGTCTCACCGAGCGCGACGGCGTCGTTCTTGCGCGTCCACTGCTCGATGTTCCGAAGTCGCAGCTGATCGCGACCTTGAAGCGGGCGAAGATCGGCTTTGCCGACGATCCCACCAACCACGACGCTGCCTTTACCCGGCCGCGGCTGCGTGCGCTGCTGCCGCAGCTCGCGGCGGAGGGCGGTGATGCCCGCAGCCTGGCTCGGCTCGCGGCAAGGCTGGCGCGCGCCAATTTGGCCGTCGAGGTGCTGACCGATGGAGCCGAGCGCTTCCTCCGTTTGCGGGATCGCGGCGATGCGCCGCAGGCCGGCGTTCGAAGCTTCGAGGCCTCCGGGTTTGCCGCCCTGCCGGAGGAGGTCCGGCTGCGGATCCTGCTGCGGGCCATCAACGCGTTCGGGCATGAGGGGCCGGCGGAACTCGGCAAGGTCGAATCCCTCCTGGCCGTGCTCGATCAGGCCATTGCCGCAAGTGCCCGCGCACCCGCAAATGGCCGGCCGGCCCTGAAGCAGACGCTTGCGGGAGCCTTGATCAGCCTTGCCGGGGGACGTATCCGCATCGCCCCGGCGCCGGCCCGGCGCAAGGGTGGATCAAGGGTGGATAAGGGCGGATCATGGCACCGGCCGTTTCGAGACCGCGCCGTGAGGACACCTTAACCAGGCAGGAAAAACCCGGACCCGAGCGCCATTATTTCAGCGGGAATCGGACTAAGATGGGCTAAATAGTCCCATCTCGTTCCCTTGGCAGCGACCGGAGCGACACCTAGATTGTATGCGTCTAACCGAGAGGATTCCTTGGGGATTTCCTCGCGCTGCCCAAATAACTGCCCAAGGCTCAGGCCGCGATCCGCGCGACCACGAAGGAAGATCGATGAACGCCAATCTGCGCAATTTCGCCCTCTGGGTCATCATTGTCCTGCTGCTGTTGGCGTTGTTCACGCTCTTCCAGAATCCGGGTCAGCGCGCCTCCTCGCAGGACATCGCCTTCTCCCAGCTCCTGAGCGAGGTTGACCGCGGCAATGTGCGCGACGTCGTAATCCAGGGGCCGGACATTCACGGCACCTTCACCAACGGCTCGAGCTTCCAGACCTATGCGCCGAGCGATCCGACGCTCGTGAAGCGCCTCTATGACAGCAAGGTGCAGATCACTGCGAAGCCGCCCGGCGACAACGTGCCGTGGTTCGTCTCGCTGCTGGTCTCCTGGCTGCCCTTCATCGCGCTGATCGGCGTGTGGATCTTCCTGTCGCGGCAGATGCAGGGCGGCGCCGGCAAGGCGATGGGCTTCGGCAAGTCGCGCGCAAAAATGCTGACTGAAGCGCATGGCCGCGTCACCTTCGAGGACGTCGCGGGCGTCGACGAGGCCAAGCAGGACCTGCAGGAGATCGTCGAATTCCTGCGCGACCCCGGCAAATTCCAGCGCCTCGGCGGCCGAATTCCGCGCGGCGTGCTGCTGGTCGGACCTCCCGGCACCGGCAAGACCCTGATCGCGCGTGCGGTCGCGGGCGAAGCCAACGTGCCGTTCTTCACCATTTCGGGTTCTGACTTCGTCGAGATGTTCGTCGGCGTGGGCGCCAGCCGCGTCCGCGACATGTTCGAGCAGGCTAAGAAGAACGCGCCCTGCATCATCTTCATCGACGAAATCGACGCCGTCGGTCGTCACCGTGGCGCCGGCCTCGGCGGCGGCAATGACGAGCGCGAGCAGACGCTGAACCAGTTGCTGGTCGAGATGGACGGCTTCGAGGCCAACGAGGGCGTGATCCTGATCGCCGCGACCAACCGTCCCGACGTGCTCGATCCCGCGCTGCTGCGTCCCGGCCGCTTCGACCGTCAGGTCGTGGTGCCCAACCCGGACGTCGTCGGCCGCGAGCAGATCCTCAAGGTCCACGTCCGCAAGGTGCCGCTGGCGCCGGATATCAACCTCAAGACCATCGCGCGCGGCACCCCGGGTTTCTCCGGCGCCGACCTGATGAACCTCGTCAACGAAGCCGCGCTCACCGCCGCCCGCCGCAACAAGCGGATGGTGACCCAGGCCGAGTTCGAGGAAGCCAAGGACAAGGTGATGATGGGCGCCGAGCGCAAGTCGCTCGTCATGACCGAGGAAGAGAAGCTGCTGACGGCCTATCACGAGGGCGGCCACGCCATCGTCGGCCTCAACGTCGTCGCGACCGATCCGATCCACAAGGCGACCATCATTCCGCGCGGGCGTGCGCTGGGTATGGTCATGCAGTTGCCCGAGCGTGACAAGCTGTCGATGTCGCTGGAGCAGATGACCTCGCGCCTTGCCATCATGATGGGTGGCCGCGTCGCCGAAGAGCTGATCTTCGGTCGCGAGAAGGTAACCTCGGGTGCGTCGTCCGACATCGAACAGGCGACGCGTCTGGCGCGCATGATGGTGACGCGCTGGGGCCTGTCCGAGGCGCTCGGTACCGTGTCCTACGGCGAGAATCAGGACGAGGTTTTCCTGGGCATGTCGGTGTCGCGCACCCAGAACGCATCGGAAGCGACGGTTCAGAAGATCGATACCGAGATCCGGCGCTTCGTCGAAGAAGGCTATAACGAGGCAACGCGTATTCTCACCGAGAAGCGCGCCGATCTCGAAGCTCTCGCCAAGGGCCTGCTCGAATTCGAGACGCTCTCCGGCGACGAGATCATCGACCTGCTCAAGGGCAAGAAGCCGAACCGCGAATCCGTGCTCGAGCCGACCACACCGCGCGCCTCGGCCGTGCCGCCGGCCGGCAAGTCGCGCCCGCGACCCGATCCGGATCCCGGCCTGGAGCCGCAGCCGCAGGCGTAATCGCGTACGGCAGATCGAATTGAAAAACGCGGCGGAAACGCCGCGTTTTTTGTTGGTGATGGTGATTTGCGGGTGGTGCCAACTCAGCGCCCCGTCATTGCGAGCGCAGCGAAGAAATCCAGAATAGATCCGCGGTGACAGTCTGGATTTGCTTCACTGCGCTCGCATTGACGATTTTGATGCAGTTGCACTGGAAACTCAGAAGTACGGCAGGCAAAGGTGCCTAAGCGCCGCGCCCACCATCTCTCGCCAATCACGCTAGAAGTGGTGGCACACGCTCTGGAGTTTGCGTCATCACTTCGGCGCCCGCATCGCCAGCCGCAGATTGGATTCAGGAATGCGGCGACATTGCCGGCTCGCCAGACCCTGCCGGACTGCGCAACGCGCCGAACACGACGCCGATGAGAGCGACGATGAGGAGCGGCGATAGTCGTCCCGCCGGAATATACACCGCCGGGCTGAGCAACGGCACCATCCAGATGCCGAGCCCGATCAGCCAGTCGCGAAAGCGTGGAGCATCGATCGATGCGGCAAGCCACAGCACGACGGCGACCGTCAGCAGCGTCGCGTCATAAGGGCCCGAATGCGGGGCTGCCAGCACGGTTGCCGCAAGCAGTACGATCAGCTTGTTGTTGGTACGGAGCGAGGAGCGAAAGACCGCGAGCGTTGCCGCCGCGCTCGAAAGGATCGCGGCCAGCTGCAGGATGGAGGCCAGCCGCTCCGGCAGGCCTAGCAGCATCGCGCAGGCCCACACGCTGTGACCCCAGATGCGGCCATAGGCCAGCCATTTCGCGTCGGGGCTGACCAGATTGTTGTACGCCTGCGGTATCCACCAGAGCCACAATTCGACGCCAAAAATCATGGCACTTGCAGCCGCCAATGCGAATGCCGAGCATGCAGCAGCGCACAGGCTGCCATAGCGGCGCGCCCCCATTAGCGCGAGCGGGACGAGCAGGAAGAATTGCGGCTTGAAACTCAGCAGCCCGAGGATTGCCCCGGCCAGGAGCGGTCGCGGTCCGAGCAGCCTGACGCCCGCGACCAGCAGTGCGGCAACGAGAAAGGCGCATTGTCCATCGGCCAGGTTGAGAGATGCCGATGGCGAGACCAGCACGGCCGCGATGATGTAGGGCGTCAGTTGCGGCTGATCGGACCGGTTGCGAAGCGCCCAGGCCAGGAAGCCTGCGGTCGCGGCCTGGAATGCGACATAGGAGCCGATGAAGCCAAGCGGCGCGAATGGCAGCAGCAGAACGAGGAAGCCGGGCGGATAGAACCATGGGCGGAACTCCAGAGGCACCGTGAGCCATGATGCGAACGACTGGTTGAGATAGGCCGTGAACGCGTCACCATCGGTGACCAGCGCAAGATTGCCGGCGAGCAACGATCTGACGGCGCCGTAAAACACCATCCAGTCGGTGCCGGGAGCGACGTGGTTCAGCCCGATCCAACCGGGATGGGTGAAGGTGGAGATCAGGACGCCCCAGGCGAAGAGCGTTGCGATCGAAAACGCTGGCAGCATCACGAGAGGAATTCCGATCCAGCGGCGCGATGGACCGGATATCGGCTGCTGAGCTGACGCGCTCACTTGACGGCTTCCCTCGAGGACTCCGCTTCCGGCATCGCGCCGGCCTCTGTGCCGCCGGTTCGCACGTGGATCACGGCGATGTTGTCCGCGTAGAGCCGCTTCCAGCCCTTGATGTGGTCCAGCACCTGGGCGGCCGGTGCGTCCGCGACCATGAGCGTGGCGTCGATCTGGTACGCGTCGAGCAGCCGCGTCAGACTGTCGAGCTTCTTGAGCTCCACGGCCTTGAAGACGTCCATGGCGAAGGTTTCGCCGTAGAGCTCGGCGCGGCCGTCGATGAAGACCGGGATGTCACGCGAGATCAGATAGCCGCCGAACTGGTAGGCGTTGAAGATGCGTTGCGCCTTGCGTTTCTCGAGCAGATCGACGGCGGCGACCGGTGTCTGATCCATCGTGAAGGTGAAGCGGTGATGCGCCATGTAGAGTGAGGTCGAGGTCCAGCCTGCGGCCACGATCATCAGCGCGCCTGTGGCGGTGACGTAACGGGCAGCCCAACTCTCGCCGCCCTGCGTGCCAGGCTGCGGCAGCGCAGACCGTTCGCCGAGGGGCTTGGCCAGCACCAGCGGCACCAGGAAGGCGAAGGCCTCGATGCTCCTGACGTGGGTGAGCGCCATCCAGGTCAGAAGCAGGATCAGAAGAATACGCGGGGGCGAGAGCGTCAGGCCGCGATACAGCCCGATCGCAATCAGGCCGAACAGCGCGCCTTCGAATGCGTTGAAGGAGGCGAAGTTCGCGGGCGCCCACTCGGAGATGATCGTCAGCAGCTCGCCCAGATTGAGGATGTTGATCGCGCCGAGCAATGTGCGCCAGCCATAAGGCGTGACGCAGCTTGCGGCGAGTGCCGCAACACCGAACAGGAACCAGCGCGACAGCAGTCGGACCTGCTTGCCGGACTCCATGCCCCAGAGCGCCACAAATGACATCGGGCCGATCAGCGCCAGGCCCAGCACGAAGCCGCCATGCAGGTTCGACCACAGGGACATTAGCGGCAGCCAGTACCATGACGGGGCGCCCTTGCGGTCGGCTGCGGCCATCAATACGCCGACCCACGCGATCATCACGGGCAGCGCCAGCATGTGTGGCCGCGCCAGAACGTGGTGCAGCGACAGCAACAGCGCGAACATCGCGAACAGGACCGCTCGCGGAATTTCCAGATGGGCCTCGAGCAGGCCGACCAGCATCGCCGCCGACAATGCGACCGCAAGCGCGGTGAGGATCACCGGGCCGGCCCAATCCCATTGCGCATAGGAGAGGGCGAACAGGACCTGCGACAGCCATGAGGTCGAAACCCAGGGCGCCCCCGGACGGGTGAAGGAATAGAAGTCCGTGTAGGGAAGCGCCTGGTGATCGAGGATCCATTGTCCGATCTTGATCTGCCAGAGCGAGTCGGAGTCCTGAAGCAGCGTGTCTCCGACATACACGAAGAAGAGATAGGCGCCCGCACCGACGCACAGCGGCACCAGGGCTCGCGCACGACCCTGCACCGTGATGCTGTTGGCAAAGGAAAGGGACATGCCGCCTCGTCGTCCTGGTGTTTTTGTCGTTGTGCCGAGCGATCGACATTGGACCACGGCGGTCATAATTCCGGGTAAACCGGTGAGGCGGGGCCGGCTTGATGTCTCGACAATTTAACGGATCGTTTTAGATTTCGGTTTACCATCGACGCACACACGCAAACCGCTCTGTGTTTCCGCAGTCGAATTAACTGCGGCGCAATTCTTTGCCTCTACGTTCGGTTCCATGGTCAAGCGGCGCTGGGAAGCCCAAAAGACCAGATCAGTTGTAGCCTCGTGTACTCATTTGGAGCTCTTTATGAAGAACCTCGTTGCGCGTTTTGCGAAAGATGAATCCGGCGCCACCGCTATTGAATACGGTCTGATCGCCGCCGGCATTGCGCTGGCGATCATCACTGTCGTCAATAACCTGGGCACCACGTTGAACGCCAAGTTCACCTCGATCTCGAGCAGCCTCAAGTAACGCTGTACGAATCGCGAATTCAAAGAGCCCCTTGACGGGGCTCTTTTCTTTTGGCGGACGATTTCCGGATCTGAGAAGTTGTGAAGCTGTAGCAAGCTTGTAGGGCGGCAAAGCGTCTGCCGCGGCTCCGAAAGCGCAGGCGTTCCCACCGTCGAAAACATTGAACATTGAAAGTTGCCGGCGGGCACGCCGCTACGCGCGGACCCTAGGGCAACTTGTCGGCTGTCATTCCGCGAGGCCGGGCTGCCAGACCGCCGACGGCGCAGGCGCGGCAGACGTCTGCTGCGCGCGGCGGTGCCATTCGAGATAGAATTTCGCCGCCCAGATCGACGCTGCGGCGACTGCGATTCCGCCGGCGACGTCGATGACGTAATGCGCGCCGATCACCGGTGTTGCCGCAATCATCAGCAGATTGAGCGCAGCCGCGATGCCGCCGAGGCCGCGCACCGGCCACAGCGCCCACATGTAGAGCACGGCGGATGCGGCGTGGAAGCTCGGAAACGAGACAATGCCGGCGAGGAAGAACAACTGGAGCTCGTGCAGGCTACCGTCGCGAAGCGCGAGGATGTCGCGCAACTGCCCGGCATAGACCGCGGTGTTGATTTCGGGAAAATGCGCGGCGGACAGCTGCAGCCCCCAATAGGTGCCGATCGCGGGCACGACGGCGGAGATCGCGATGGTGACCGCGAGCGCGAGGCTCATCGCGAGCATGAACAATTGCAGCCGCATATAGTGCGCCGTCAGTGCCAGCACGACGGGAATGCCGAGCAGCGGCAATTTGATCAGCCCATATCCGCGAGCCAGGCAGTCCGCGAGCCAGGGATGGTCGTTGACGTATCGCGCGATCGGTTCAGGATCGAGGCCGAGTGCACGGTCGATCGCAAGCAGCGCCTGGTCCTGCAGCGGCCAGTTCAGCTTGGCCGCGACATAGCTGAGCGGTCCGACGATGGCGCAGGTGAGAATGATCTGTCCGATCGTTCCGAGCGAAAACAGCAGCTTCGGGTCGGCAAGCTCGCCTTTGACGATGCGGTGGCCATAGGCCAGCGCGAGCAAGACTGCAGCAACTGCCAGCGTCACCCAATAGGCGACTGGTTCGAGGCTCAGGCCGGTGAAGGCGAGGCCCAGCGCCAGCAGGCCGCCCATGGCTGCGATGGGAAGCCAGTTCAGGTGGAAGAGCTGCCAGGCGGTCCGGGCGTCCGTGTCGACCATGCTGCACCGAGGTGGGATCGCGATACCGCAGCACAGTCGCGGAGCAGGTTTAAGATGGCGGTAACGATCGTGGTTACCCCTTCACCAAAGCAGTTCGCGACGTTTTTAGCTGTTTGAGCTCGCGTTTTTTTTGCGTGACGCTTCATGCATTTGCACCTTGTCATCCACTCTGAATAGTTGTTCAGTCCTTGCGGGGCGATTTGCGATATCAGTGACGAAGCGTTCGGCCGCAAGGCGTGCGACCGGCGTGTGGGACAGGAAGCGCGCCATGGTTTATCGGCGGACGCATCAAGTGGTGAAGCGCCTTGCGGCCCGGCGCAGTGCGATACTGGCGGCGGCGCGGGAGGCGGCGGCGGAAGGCGGGATGGCGGCGGTGCAGATTGCGCCAGTCGCGGTTCGCGCCGGCGTCGCTGCGGGTACGGTCTACCGCTACTTCCCCTCCAAGGCCGATTTGATCTCCGAGTTGATTGCCGAAGTCTCCCGCGACGAGCTCACGGCGATCCGGCGAGCCGCCGATGCCGCGCCGGGGCCGTCCTCGGCGCTGGCGGCGGCGGTCACCACCGTGGCTGTCCATACCCTGTCACAGCGCAGGCTCGCCTGGGGCATCCTGGCCGAGCCGGTCGATGTCGATGTCAGCGCTTCACGCCTCGCCAGCCGGCGCGAGATCGCGGGTGAGATGGCCTCGCGGATCGACGCCGCCGTGCGCGCCGGCCACCTGCCGGCGCAGGACACGGCCCTTGCTGCCACCGCGCTGCTCGGCGCGCTGCACGAGGCCCTGGTCGGACCGCTCGCGCCGGACAATCTCGACGATCCCGCCAGGATGCGCGATGCCGTGCAGACCGTGACGCTGCTGGCGCTCCGCGCGGTCGGCGTCATGGACGCCCGCGCCAGGGGGCTCGTCGTGCAGCAGACGCTGCTGCCGACGGCGAAAGCGCTGGTTGGGGCCTAAAACGTCATCCTGATCGACCGGCGGACCTGATCGCGCCCAGGCCGTTGCTCGAGCTCGCCTTTTCAAAAAACCTCAGCACATCCGCCGGACTCGCCGGCTACTGTGCATGGGGTTGTTTTCGACATTTTTTGTTTGCCGGGTGCCGGCGGAGCTAGATATTCGCTTCGCCCTCGGGGCCGACCGAGGCGATGCGCACCATGTTGGTGGTGCCGGGGATGCCGAGCGGCACGCCGGCGACGATGATCACGCGCTGGCCCGCCCGGACGAAGCCGTCGCGGAACGCGATCTGGCCGGCGCGGCTCACCATGTCGTCCTGGTCGCGCGCATCTTCTGCCACCACGCAATGTATGCCCCAGACGACCGACAGCCGGCGTCCCGCCGCGACGTTCGGCGTGATCGCCACGATCGGCGGCTTCGGCCGCTCGCGCGCCACGCGCACGGCGGTCGATCCCGAACTGGTCCAGCAGATCAGGGCCGGCAGGTCGAGCGTCTCGGCGATCTGCCGCGCAGCGTCCGCGATGGCATCGCCGGCGGTGGCTTCCGGGGCCGGGCGCTGTGCGGTGATGACGGAGCGATAGATCGGGTCGCGCTCGACCTCCTCGCCGATGCGATTCATGGTCGAGACGGCCTCGACCGGGAATTTGCCGGCCGCCGATTCCGCCGACAGCATGATGGCGTCGGCGCCTTCGTAGACGGCGGTGGCGACGTCGGAGACCTCGGCGCGGGTCGGCACCGGCGACTGGATCATCGATTCCAGCATCTGGGTCGCGATCACCACCGGCTTGCCGGCGCGCCGCGCCATGCGCGTCATCTGCTTCTGCAGGCTCGGCACGCGTTCCAGCGGCAGCTCGACGCCGAGGTCGCCGCGCGCCACCATCAGGGCGTCGGAGGCGTCGATGATGTCGGCGAGGCGATCGATCGCCTGCGGCTTCTCGATCTTGGCCATCACCGCCGCACGGCCGCGGATCATCTTCTTGGCCTCGAGCACGTCGTCGGCGCGCTGCACGAAGGACAGCGCGATCCAGTCGACGCCGGTGACCAGCGCCGCTTCGAGATCGGCGCGGTCCTTCGGCGTCATCGCCGAGACCGGCAGGTCGGTGTCGGGCAGGCTGACGCCTTTGCGGTCGGACATCCGGCCGCCGACCACGACGCGCGTCACCGCGTGCTCCTTCGAGGTCTCCTCGGCGATCAGCCGCACCTTGCCGTCGTCGAGCAGCAGCGAATGGCCCGGCCGCAGCGCGGCCAGGATCTCCGGATGCGGGAGCTGGACGCGGGTGGTGTCGCCCGGCGCCTTGTCGGAATCGAGCGTGAAGGTCTGGCCATTCTGGAGCTGGACCGCGCCTTCGGCGAAGGCGCCGAGCCGGAGCTTTGGCCCCTGGAGATCGACCAGAATGCCGATCGGCCTTCCATAGCTGCTCTCGACGTTGCGGATCGTCGCCACCAGCTCGCGCATCTTGTCATGCGGGGTGTGGCTCATGTTGATGCGGAAGAGGTCGGCGCCGGCCTCGAACAGGCGGCGGATCATCGCGAGGTCCGAAGAAGCGGGTCCAAGGGTCGCGAGAATCTTGATACGGCGAAGACGCCTCATGGCTTATTTCCAGACGGGGGCGAGGGAGCTGGCGGGAGGCCAGGCGCGGCGGGGGGCGTACCACCGGGCGGGCCATTGGGCAAACCCGGGACCCCCGGGCCAACCGGGCCGGGGAGGCCTGGCACGCGCTGCTGCTTTGACGGCTGTTCGTTGGCATCGGTGAGCTGCACCGTCCAGGCCCGCTGCTCGCCGGTATCGACCTCGAAATAGCCGGTCCGGTCATAGCCGCGCGCAAGGCAATCCTCGGTGCCGCGGATGGTGAACTCCTTATCGCGCGAGCACATGAAAGCCTGGCCCGACCATTCGCCGCCGCGGTCATAGTCGATGGCGTAGATGTAATAGAAGCGGGCCACCAGAGTTCCGCGCAGCAGGGTCTCGCAGGAGCGCGATGAGATGTTCCACCAGCCTTCGGTGGTCCAGCCCTCGGCATCCTTGTAGCCCAGCGCGATGCCGACCCGGCTCGATGTGTTGTTGCAGAGCCGGAAATCGGCGGAGGCCGGGCTGGCCCAGAGGCACAGCAGGCCAACCACCAGCACCGGGACCAACCGGGCGAGCAGGCGAAGACGGGAGCGGGGAGATTCGGCGATCATTGTCGCGGAAGCTATATCAGATCATTGACGATTTGGCGTAGGGCCCGGGGAACTGCCTGAAGCCGGCTTCGCGCCCGTTTGCGCCGCGATATGGCAAAATCTGTGACAGGCCCCACCTGATCTCGTAAGGGTGACCCATCAAGGTCACAGCCAATTCGCAAAGCCGAGGGATCCAGCCATGGCAATTGACGACAAAACCAGAACGGAACTCGAGGCTGCCGCTTTCCGGCGCCTGGTCGATCATTTGAAGACGCGGACGGACGTCCAGAACATCGACCTGATGAATCTCGCAGGCTTCTGCCGCAACTGCCTGTCGAACTGGCTCAAGGACGCCGCCGACGCCCAGGGCGTCGCCTTGAGCAAGGATGAGAGCCGGGAAGCCGTCTATGGCATGCCCTACGAGGCCTGGAAGTCGAAATACCAGGGCGCGGCCACGCCTGAGCAGCTCGATGCCATGAAGAAGGTTCATCCCGGGCACTGAACGGCCTCGCCGGCAGCCTGATATGCGGTGCCTTTGAGTCGCATCACACAACCGCTTTCTTCGACACGCCGCAGGAAGGTGTGGGCGCGCTGTGGACGAGCGCGATGCTGCCTTGAACGCGAGAGGTCCGAACCCTAAGGGTCTAACCAGCACGCGCGGTGAGGATGCCGGCGTCACCTCGTTTTGCCAGTTCCATTGGGAGTACCAAGATGGCCACCTCCGCCGCCGTCCGCGACGACGAGCCCGCGACGAAATTTGCCAAGGACCAGCTCAAGTCCATCATCGAGCGCATCGAGCGGTTGGAGGAAGAGAAGAAGGCGATCTCCGACGACATCCGCGACGTATTCGCCGAGGCCAAGGGCAACGGCTACGACGTCAAGGCGCTGCGCACCATCGTGCGCATGCGCAAGCAGGACCCGAACGAGCGCGCCGAGGCCGAGACGATCCTCGAGACCTACATGCAAGCACTGGGGATGATCTGAGCTATCGGTGTCGTCCTGGCTTTCGCCAGGGCGACACCATGCCGATCGAAGGAGACCGCGGTGACTGCGCCGCCGCTGCCGCGCGAGGTAAGCCGTGCCTACGATGCTTTTCCGGCGCCGATCGGCAAGCGGCTGCTTTGGGTACGCGAGCTGATCTTCGCGGCCGCCGCGGCGCATGAAGGCATCGGCCGTCTTACCGAAACGTTGAAATGGGGCGAGCCTGCTTATCTGACCGAAGAGACCGGCAGTGGCAGCACGATCCGGCTCGGCCGCCTGAAGGACTCCGCGCACGCCGCGATTCTGTTCAACTGCAAGACGACGCTGGTCGATACCTTTCGTGAACGCTTTCCCGATCAGTTCGAATATCGGCAGACCAGGGCGTTGCTGTTGCCGGTGTCGGGCAAGCTGCCGAAGCAGGACCTATCGGTCTGCCTGTCGCTGGCGTTGACGTATCATCTGGATCGACGGAGGAAGCGTTAGCGGCGCGCGAAGACGTCAGCGCAGCGAAGCCGTCCGTACGACGAAGGACGTCGTATCGAGTTTGGCGGTGGCGGTGCCCGAGAAACTGTCGCAGGACAGGCCCTGCATCGGATCGTCGGCAAAACCCATGGCGATCACGGACTGCGGCTTGACGAAGTAGGCGCGCATTGCGGCGGTGTCGAGCTCACCCATCAGCGTGACCGACATCGCGCGGCTGGCGCTCGGCGACAGCATCACGATCTTGAGCCAGATGCTTTCGCCCTTGGCTGCGGAGAGCCGGGTCGCGGTTGCGACCATGCCGTCGACGCGCTTACCGACTACCGTGTTGATCTCGGTCGCCGGCGCAAGGTTACGCGACGCGGAGGCGGGACGGGCGGAGCGCGGGATCGGCGCGGAGGCGGCGACGACGTTGGCGCGGTCGACCGGTGAGGCGGACGCCGGCGCGTAGGCCAGGGCCTGATAGGCGGCGCTGGACACGCTCGCGGTCGGCTGCGGATCGGTGGCGGCGGCAAGCGCCTGCCGTGCCTTCAGCGCAGCAATTTGGGCCGGCGTCGCCTGCTGCGGCGCAGTCGGGGTATCCCAGAAGCCGCGGGCATTGATGATGTCGGCGGGGGTCTCGGGCTTGGCGTCAGCAGATTTGCCGGCGGCCGGCTTGTCAGCCACAGGCGCCGGTTTCGGTTTGGGCGGCGCGACGATCTGCATATCGGCCGAGGCGAGCTGGATCGTCGCCGCGACTGACGGCTTGGCGCGCGGCGTCGGCACCGGATCGGCCGGCTTGGTCGCGGCGGCGACCACGGTCGGCGCGACAGTCTTCGCGGACGGGGCGGGCGCGCCCTCGTCATCCTCGTCGTTGCTCGCCGCGGCCGGAGCCGGCTTACCCTTGAACAGGGCGGCAAAGAAATTCGACTTGCTGCCGGAATCCTCGCCGCTGCCGCGCCGCTCGATCTCGGCCTTGGCGAGCTCATAGCCCTTCAGCGGCGTGCCGTCGGTCGGGAGGTGGACGGTGCGTCCGTCCGGGAAGACCCGGGCGAGCTGGTCATGCGTCATGCGCGGCCAATGCCGGATGCTGCCGGTGTCGAGATGTACGAACGGCGAGCCGGAGGTCGGGTAGAAGCCGACGCCGCCGCGCTGGAGGCGCAGGCCGGCGAAGCGGATCTGCTCCAGCGGCACGTTCGGGATGTAGAAGTCCATCGCATGCCCCAGCATGTGCTGGCTGAAGCGCGCCACGCCGGAGGAGCGGCGGCGGAGCATGGAGTTGGTCGCGGGCGAGCGGTAGGCGGAGATGATCTGGATCGGCTGCTTGCCGTCGACGTCGCGGTAGACTTCCCAGAGGATGTCGAAGAGGTGACGGTCCATGACCGTCTCGTCCTGGCTGCGCCAGTCGCGCAGGAAGTGGTTGAGCTGCTTCAGCGCCGCTTCGTCGTAGCGTCCGTCGCGCTTGAAGGTGACGGTGAGGTCTTCGCCGGAATGGGTGTGGTGGAAGGAGAGCGTCTTGGTCTCGTTGAGCGCGGCGGCGTTGTGAACTGAACCCGCGGCAGCAAGCAGCAATACGGCAGCGAGGCCGATTCTGGATCCGGCCTTCACTCCCGCATGGGACAACGACAGCACAGCGAATTGGCGTGCGATTCCAGTCAGCACGTTAGAGCCCACCCAGTCGACGAGCGTTCAAAATGGACTCTCCCGCTAACCCCGTTAGCGCGCGAAAGAGGATGAACGCTTTGTTAAAGCGAGAAGGTTAATTCGAGGTTGACCTTCCCGCCCCCAAACCAAGTCAGATCGCGAACCTAACCGGGTGAGTGTGGCAAAAAAACGCCCGCTGCCTGAGGTCAGGTGGAGAATGGTTAACGTTAAGCGACCCCATCCAGAGGATGAGGTCGCTGATTTTACTGCAGAATTTCAGGAAATCAGGCGCCGGGCGGCCTGGCTCAGCGGGTGAATACCCGCTGCTGCTGCGGCCGGCGGCCGACCGGGGCCGGCGGCGGGGTGGGCGCTCCGAACAGCCGCTCGAAGAAATTCGGCCCGGACGAGCCGCCGTTGTTGGCCGCCAACACCCCGTTCGGCAGTGTCGTCGCCGGGCGTGAATAGCTCGGCTGGGAGTGCGCGACGACGTTCTCGAGATCCTTGCCGCGACCGTTCTTCAGGATGTTGATCATGGTCGCGTCGCGGCCATAGACGTCCTTGCGGAATTGCAGCTTGCCGCCATCGTCCACGAATGCGGTCTGATAGGTGATGTTGACCGGGATCGGGGTCGGGAATTTCAGGTCGATCTCGCTCTTGCCGTACATGCTGCGGATGCGTTCCGGCGTGTACTTCTCGTTCGGCATCGCGATGTTGAGCAGGACCGAGGCGTACTGATCCGGGTTCTGCACGCGCATGCAGCCGTGGCTGAAGGCGCGTTCGTCCCGGGCGAACAGGTTCTTGTCCGGCGTGTCGTGCTGATAGACCAGGAACTTGTTGGGGAAATTGAAGCGGATGCGGCCGAGCGCGTTGGCTTCACCGGGCGGCTGCGAGATGTGCACCGAACCATCGCGGTTCTGTTCGAGCTTGAGACCCATGCGCTGGAGCACGGTCGGGTCCTGCTGAAGCGCCGGCAGATATTCGTTGTAGACGATCGACGGCGGCACGTTCCAGGTCGGATTGACCGTGATGTACTTCATCGTCTCGGTGAGCAGCGGGGTCGCATGCGTGCCGGGCTTGCCGGTGACGACGCGGGTGGTCCAGACCTGTTGGCCGCGCTGCATCACCTTCAACGTGTAGTCGGGAATGTTGAGGATGACATAGGCATCGCCCAGCGAGGGCGCGCCCAGGTCGCGCGGCAGCCAGCGCCAGCGCTCCATGTTCACCAGCACCACGTCGATCTGCTTGTCGCGCTTCGGGGCGTTGATCGCCCTGACCGTCTTGTCGTCGAGGATGCCGGTCGCCTTGAGCTCGGCGCTGTTCTGGAATTTGCGCACGGCTTCGGCGACCGCCGCGTCATAGCGGGTGTCGCTGGCGTTCTCGGTGATGCCGAGCTTGGCGCGCAGCTGCGGCACGCGCGGATCTTCAACGACGATTTCAGCCTGCTTCTTGCCGGCCGGGGTGTATTTCAGCGCCGGACCATCGGCGATCTCGATCACCGGGCCGTTGCCCTGGCCGCGGAGCTCCGCGAGCTTCGCCTTCAGCTCCTTGTAAAGTTTTTGCGGCGGATTGTAGCTGTCGAGCGCCGCGGAGGCGTCCGCCGCGGTCGTGACCTTGGCGAGCACCTCGTTCGGATCGACCGGATGCTCGGGATAGAGGATGTCGCCGCTGACCTGCGACCAGTGCATGCGGCCGCTCTGGGCCTGGCGCGCATAGTCGAACATGCTGGCGGTGAGCTTGAGCTCGGCATCGGCGAGCGTATCGGGTGTCGTGGCGGCCGCGAAGTCCGGCACCGGGTAATCGGCGGGATTGAGACCGTCGGACGCCGCGTCCTTCAGCCGTGCGATCACGCCCTTGGCCGCAGCGGTCAGGCTGCCGCCCTGGCTCCAGACCGGCGCGAAGTCGCGTGCACCGTAGAACTTCTCGATCGCAGCGCGTTCGTTCTTACGGTCGAAATAGCGCGAGGCCTTTGCGCCAATGATGTCCTTGAGCTTGTCGGCGACCGGCTGGTCGGCCGCGGGAACGTTGCTCGCGGCCCCTACCGGCTCCGAGGCCGGAGCCGCAGCGGTGGCGGGCGCGGCCGGCGTTGGGATCGCCGTGTCGGCCTTGGCAGGTTCGGTCTTGGCAGGTTCAGTCTTCGCCGTCTCGCTCTTCGTCGCCTCGGCGGCGGGCGTGGTGGCGACGTCGGAAGGCTTGGTCTCGACCTTGTCCGGCGCGGGGGCGGATTCGGCCTTCAGGGGTTCCTTGGCGGGCTCCTTAGCAGGGTCCACCATCGTGGCGGTGGTGTCGACCTTGATGTCCGATGCGGTCGGGGGCGGGACGTTTGCGGGTTCGGGGCGCGGGATTGCGGCTTCGATCGCGAGCTCGGCAGCGCTGCTGCGCGCCTGATCCTGCGCCAGGGCTGAGCTGGCCGATACCGTGAGGAAGGTCGCCGCGACCGTGAACAAGACACGGTCAAAGCCTGCACGGTGGTTCAAACAGTCACGCATTGTGTCGCACCCCTCGGGTGAACTGTCCCCCGTGGAACAGCTTCGTTATCGCCTATTGAGCTTCGGCTAAACCGCGCCGGCCTCTCGAAAGTTGCACGCCTGCACGCAACGATTCCTACGCAGACGAATCTTACGCGGACGATATACAGGCCCCGATTTCGCAGCCAGCGCTACCCGGGACAACTCACGACAAACTGACTTCAAGCACGCCTCTTGGCAACGGATTGTGCGCTTCTGCCACGCGCTTTTCCCTGTGTCTGTCACTTCCAAGTCACGGTTCAAATCGCAGTCGAATTCCGTCGTCATACGAACGGCTTACAGTCGTATCGCTCCGCCCGGACGAACCTCCGTTCGCTCAGGCTCAGTGCGTCTCCTCACCGCTTTTGCCGCCATGGCCGGGAACCCCGGCCTCATCGAGTTTGCGGTAGAGGGTGGACCGGCCGATTTTGAGGCGGCGGGCGACCTCCGACATCTGCCCGCGGTAATGCGAGATCGCGAAACGGATGATCTCGTTCTCGATGTCCTCCAGCGGCCGGACGTCGCCGGTCGCGGTCAGCATGGAGAGAGCACCCGCTTGCGGCAGCGGTGCGATCGGTATGTCATTACCCGACACGACGGAGGGGGCCGCGATTGGCTCCAGCATCAGCGGCGCCGTCGGAATGTCTGTTCCCGGATGCGGCTGCGAGGCGATCAGGGGGAAGTCGTCGAGGCCAAGCTGGTCGCCCTCGCTCATCACCACGGCGCGATAGACCGCGTTTTCGAGCTGGCGGATGTTGCCGGGCCAATCGAGCTGAGCGAGGTGCGCAACGGCCTCGCCGCTGATGCCGGTGATGGGGCGGTTCTCCTCGGCGGCAAAGCGCGCCAGGAAATGCCTGAGCAGATGCGGAATGTCCTCGCGCCGGGCGCGCAGCGATGGGATCGTCAGCGGCAGCACATGCAGGCGATAGAACAAGTCTTCCCGGAAGTGGCCCTGCTTGACCCGCTCGAGCAGCCTGCGGTTGGTCGCCGAGATGATGCGGACGTCGACCTTCACGGGTTTGCGGCCGCCGACCGCCTCGACCGCGCCTTCCTGGAGCGCGCGAAGCAGCTTGACCTGCGCGCTCAGCGGCAGCTCGCTGACCTCGTCCAGGAACAGCGTGCCGCCATGAGCTTCGACGAACTTGCCGGTGTGGCGTTCGGTGGCGCCGGTGAAGGCACCCTTCTCGTGACCGAACAGAATGGATTCGACGAGGTTGTCGGGGATCGCGCCGCAATTGACCGCGACGAACGGCTTGGCCTTGCGCTCGCCGCTGCCATGAATGGCACGCGCGAACATCTCCTTGCCGACGCCGGACTCGCCCTCGATCAGCACCGGGATCGAGGAGTTTGTTGCTTTCTGCGCCGCGCGCATCACGCCCGCCATCGCCTCGGCGCGTGTGATGATGTCGGAGAAGGTCAGCCGGCCTTCGCGGCTGTGACGGATGCGCTGCAGTTCGCCCTTGAGCGCGGACGAATTGAGCGCGTTGCGAAGCGAGACCTGGAGCCGCTCCAGGCCGACCGGCTTGACCACGAAGTCGGCCGCACCCGCGCGCATCGCCGAGATCACATTGTCGATGCCGCCATGGGCCGTCTGCACGATGACGGGGATGCTGAGACCCGCTTCGCGGATTTTCGCCAGCACGCCCATGCCGTCGAGGCCGGGCATCACGAGATCGAGGATGACGCCGTCGATGGCCGCGTCGGGGGCGGTGAGGGCGGCGATCGCCGCATCGCCGGAGTCCACCACGATCGTCTCATAGCCGCATTTCTGCACCATGTTTTCGACCAGCCGGCGGGCTACAGCGTCGTCGTCGGCGATCAAAATACTGGCAGCCATGGTGTTCCCCGCACGCTACTACTATCTGTCTCGAATCGGGGCACTCTGGCCGAAGCCGATTAACGCACTGTTAAATCCTGATGCCCCCGCCCGCCGTCGCGATTGTTGAACACAGGTTTCCCACACAATGAATTCGAGCTCCAAGCTTGCACTCAAAAAGTCTGCTCTCAAAAAGTCTGCTCTCCGCAAACCAGGCACCAAGCAATCGGTCATCAAGGCAAAGTCCTCCAGACCTTCACCCGCAAAGCCTGCGAGCAAGACCGGCAAGCTTCCGGAGTGGAACCTCGCCGACCTCTATTCCGGGATCGATGCGCCGGAAGTGGCGCGCGATCTCGCAAAGATGGATGCCGATTGCGTCGCGTTCGAGACGGACTACAAGGGCAAGCTCGCAACAGGAACAGCAAAGGAAGATGGCGGAAAATGGCTCGCAGAAGCCGTGCGACGCTATGAGGCGATCGACGACCTCGCCGGCCGGCTCGGCTCGTACGCTGGCCTCGTTCATGCCGGCGACAGCGTGGACCCCAAGATTTCAAAGTTTTACGGCGACGTTTCCGAGCGCCTGACGGCGGCATCGACGCATCTGCTGTTCTTCGCGCTCGAGCTCAACCGGATCGATGACGATATTTTGAACCGCGCGATGCAGGCCACCGAGCTCGCGCACTACCGTCCCTGGATCGAGGATCTACGCAAGGAGAAACCGTACCAGCTCGAGGACAAGCTCGAGCAGCTCTTCCTGGAGAAGGCGCAGACCGGCTATTCCGCCTTCAATCGGCTGTTCGACCAGACCATTTCGAGCCTGCGCTTCAAGGTCGGGCCCAAGGAGCTCGCGATCGAGCCGACGCTCAATCTGTTGCAGGACCGCGACGGCGCCAAGCGCAAGGCCGCGGCAGAGGCGCTCGCAAAGACCTTCAAGGCCAATGAGCGCACCTTTGCGCTGATCACCAACACTTTGGCCAAAGACAAGGACATCTCCGATAGCTGGCGCGGCTTCAAGGACGTCGCAGATTCCCGGCACCTGAACAACCGCGTCGAGCGCGAGGTGGTGGATGCGCTGGTCGCCTCGGTGCGCGCAGCCTATCCAAAATTGTCGCATCGCTACTACGCGCTGAAGGCACGCTGGTTCGGCAGGAAGCGCCTGGCCTATTGGGACCGCAACGCGCCGCTGCCTTTTGCTGCGACCGACGTGATCGGCTGGGGCGATGCGCGAAACATGGTGCTCTCCGCCTATCGCGGCTTCTCGCCCAAGATGGCTGATATCGCCGAGCGCTTCTTTGCCGACCGCTGGATCGACGCGCCGGTACGTCCGGGCAAGGCGCCGGGGGCCTTCTCGCATCCGACCACGCCGTCCGCGCACCCCTACGTGCTGATGAACTACCAGGGCAAGCCGCGCGACGTGATGACGCTCGCCCATGAGCTCGGCCATGGCGTGCATCAGGTGCTGGCGGCCAGGAACGGCGCGTTGATGGCGCCGACGCCGCTGACGCTGGCGGAGACCGCGAGCGTGTTCGGCGAGATGCTGACCTTCCGGCGGCTGCTGGCGCAGACCAGGAGCGCAAGGCAGCGCCAGGCGCTGCTCGCCGGCAAGGTCGAGGACATGATCAACACCGTGGTGCGGCAGATCGCGTTCTATTCCTTCGAGCGCGCGGTCCACACCGAACGCAAGAACGGCGAGCTCACCGCGACGCGGCTCGGCGAGATCTGGCTCTCGGTGCAGGGCGAGAGCCTTGGTCCGGCAATCGAGATCAAAGCGGGCTACGAGAACTACTGGATGTACATCCCGCACTTCATCCATTCGCCGTTCTACGTCTACGCCTATGCATTCGGCGATTGTCTCGTGAACTCGCTCTACGCCGTCTACGAGAACGCGGCCGAAGGCTTTGCCGAGCGCTATCTCGACATGCTCGCCGCCGGCGGCACCAAGCATTATTCCGAACTGCTGCGGCCGTTCGGGCTCGATGCCAAGGATCCAAAGTTCTGGGACGGCGGCCTGAGCGTCATCGCCGGCATGATCGACGAACTGGAAGCGATGGGCTGAGCCGAACCGCCTTCAGCGCTGCAGCGAGCAGGTCGGGTCGGCCGTCCGAGTGTCCCGTTGTTCCGACAACGGGGGAGGCGGGTTGTAAAGATCCCGCCATGCACATTGAACGTTTGTGCCCGGGACCGGACTAATTCTTGCAGGCGGGTTCGACCTGCAATGCAATCTGTGATCGTTGATCGTCGCGTGTGCTCGGCCAGGGAGGCGAACATGGCCAGGATCAGTGCCCCAGACCCCAAGGTGGAGCCGCCACGGGCTGTGGGGGAACAGCAGCTGTGGGGGACGCAGCACCGGAAGATCGTCAAGCGCGAGCTCGCAGCCATCAACAACCGCCGCCTAGCCCAGGGTATGGATCCCGTTGCATACCCTGGCGACGAAAAGGCGATCGACACGGTCGGCCTTGCGCTGTCAGGCGGCGGGATCCGATCCTCCGCAATCTGCCTCGGCGTCTTGCAGGCTTTCAATCACCACGGGCTCATCAAGCACATCGACTATCTGTCGACCGTATCGGGCGGCGGTTACACCGGCTGTTCGTTTACGGCGACCATGACGCGGGCGCAGAATTTCGTCTTCGGAAGCACGCCGACACCTGGAGCCGAGAGCGCAAATGAGATCAGTGACACGCCTGCGGTGGGCCATATCCGGAATTACTCGAACTATCTCGTTCCGGCCGGCGCGCGCGACCTGATCACCGGCGTCGCAATCGTCGTGCGTGGACTCGTTGCCAATCTGAGCCTGACGCTGCCGGTTGTACTGCTCGTTGCAGTGATCACGATCCTGTCCAACGCCGCACGCTCGTCACTCTATACGACCAATTTCTTCGGCCTGAGCGTCGACGACACCCACAATCTTGGTCCCCTCTCCAGCCTGGGATTGATGCCTGCCTTCTTTCTTGTCGGCCTTGTTGTCGCTTTGCTGCTTTTGTTGGTCGGGCGCCTTTTCAAAGTCGGGCGGCGCGAGCTGTTTCGGTACCTGGCCGGTCTTGCGTTTGCGATGGGTCTCATCTGTGCGATCGCCAGCTGCCTGAATGTCGATCACTTTGGCCTTTCGCTTGCAGCGGTCCTGCTCGGCCTTGCGCTTTTCTTTGGCTGGGCAGTGCTGCGATCGATTTCGTCGACCAAGGGAGGTGAATTCCGCGGCTATCCGTCGACGGTCGGCGCGACCTATCTCGTTCTGCTTGCCGCCATCTGCTTCTTCGAATTTCAGCCCTTCATGATCGCCCAGATGTTCGATGTCGCCGACGCTAACACGACTCAGTCCGGCGGCATCATTGGCGGCGTTGCAATCAAGTGGGTCCAATCGCTTGCGGCCATCACTGCGCCGGTTGCGGCGGCTGTCACGCTGTTCCGGCAGCAATTCGCCGACCTGCTGAAGGGCGCCGGCGCCTCGGACCTGGGATCACGCCTGCTCGCCCATGCGGCGAAAGCAGCCGTGCTTGTCGCGGGACTGGCGCTGCCCTTGCTGATCTGGGTCGGATATCTCTATCTTTGCTATTGGGGCATCGCGAACGACAAGACCCTCGACGCCGCCTACCGTCAATACCCCATGATCGAGGAGTGGGGAGCGGCTGGCGTGCAACCCGTGCCGCCCGCGGCCGGTGTCGATGTCAAGGGAAATGTCCAGTTTGACTCGGCGACCCGCAAGCTCTCGGCCGAAATCACCAATCGCGAAGCGAAGGTCGTCGTCTCCAAGCCGGTGGGGCCGATCTCGCACATTCCCGCATGGCTGTTTTCCGTTGCGTCATTGCAGTCCCCGGACAAATTCACTTGGTCGAAGTACCAGTTCGGCAACAGTGTCAGCTGGCGGATGATGCTGCTCTACTTCTTGTCGGGCTCGGCCATGTTCGGCCTGTCGTGGGTTCTCGGGCCGAATGCCAATTCGTTGCACCGGCTCTATCGTGATCGCCTCAGCAAGGCCTTCTTGTTCAATCCGCTCTATTACGCCGACGGGGAGCCGTCGCGGAACATGCCGAGCCTGGACCAGGGGAGGGATTTCCTTCCGCTCGACGAGGAGAAGCTGAGCGGTCTGTTACATCAGATGGTCTACGGGGTCGATCCAGCGGGAGCGATGACGGTCGCGACATCGAAAAAATGCAGCCTGGCCTCGCCATATCCCATCATCAACGCCGCGCTGAACATCCAAGGATCCGACTTCGCCAATCGGCGGGGACGGAACGCGGATTTCTTCATATTCTCGCCGCTGCACGTCGGCAGCGAGGCCACTGGCTATGCGAATACACCGGCATTCGAGAAGGTCGCGCCGGGCCTCGATCTTGCGACCGCGATGGCAATCTCCGGGGCCGCCGCTTCGTCGAACATGGGCTCGGGGTCGATCCGCTCGCTGACCCCGACCCTGGCGCTCCTCAACGTGCGCCTGGGGTACTGGTTGAAGAACCCGCGCTGGGTCTCGACAAAGGACAAGCCGCAGCACCACTCGACCCCTTTGTTTCTATGGTCTGAGATCTCGGGCCGGCTTTACGAGAATGCCGATGCGGTCTACCTGACGGACGGCGGACACATCGAGAATCTCGGTGTCTACGAGTTGTTGCGACGACGCTGCAAGGTGATCATCGCGGTTGACGCCGAAGCCGATGCACCCATGAATTTCTCATCCCTGGTGACGCTGCAGCGCTATGCGCGCATCGATCTCGGGATCATCATCGATCTGCCGTGGACGCCGATCCGCAACACCACGCTCGAGTGGATGAAGTGCAACGCAACCAAATCCCCGGCCCGGCGCACGGCGGGCGGACCGCACGTGGCGGTCGGCACCATCGACTACGGCTCGGGGGAAAAGGGGTACCTCGTGTACATCAAGTCGTCCCTGACCGGAGACGAGAACGACTACATCCGCGACTATGCACGCCGCAACGACACCTTCCCGCATGAAACCACCGGTGACCAGTTCTTCTCGGAGGAGCAGTTCGAGGTCTACCGCGCGCTGGGTTTCCACATGAGCCACGGTTTTCTCACCGAGGATGCCGGCGCGGATGCAATCGTCGTCAACGTTCCGGGAGAACGCTGCGCAAAGCGAAACTTCTGCGACAGCAAGGTGGAGCCGATCGGCGCAGTCCGCCGTGCGCTCGGCCTGCGCTGAGAGGCCTCGGCTCGTGGCATCGGAGACCGCCTCTGACGGGCGGATCACCGGTCTGAGCCGAATTCCCGCCCATTGGAATTCCAAATGACCTGATTTGCCGGGAAACCGCGCCTCCGTGCCGTTGCCCTGCCCGGAAGTTTGCGGTATCCCAGCCACGAAATTCGACTTTCGACTGGGGACAATTCATGGCTGACCATAGCGAAGTGGCGTACAGCACCGCCGACGGCAACGACTACGTTGCCCACGAGCAGACCTACGAGGGCTTCATCAAGCTGGTGAAGTACGGCACGGTCTCGGTCGCGCTTATCGTGATCCTGATGGCGATCTTCCTGACCTGATCCATCCCCTGCAGCACCGCCACTGTCGTCGGTGCCTATAAAATTTGCAATCAAGCCGGATTGAAAACCGGTATCCAACGTTGCGGGAGTAACGCTAAGTTCGCGTGCGCGCTTCTTCCCGCGTCGCCGGAGGGCCTATGAAGATCGCCGTTGCCAAGGAAATCGATCCGTCGGAGCCGCGGGTCGCCGCTTCGCCGGATACGGTGAAGAAGTTCAAGGCGTTGGGCGCCGAGATCGCCGTCGAGCCGGGCGCCGGCCTCAAGTCGGGCCTGCCGGACTCCGAATTCACCGCCGTGGGCGCCACCGTCAGCGCCGACGCGCTGAAGGACGCCGACATCATCATCAAGGTGAAGCGCCCTGAAGCCTCCGAGTTGGCGCAGTACAAGCGCGGCGCGCTCGTCATCGCCATCATGGACCCCTACGGCAACGAGGCCGCGCTGAAGACGATCGCCGATGCCGGTGTCTCCGCCTTCGCGATGGAATTGATGCCGCGCATCACGCGCGCGCAGGTGATGGACGTGCTGTCCTCGCAGGCCAACCTCGCCGGCTACCGCGCCGTGATCGAGGGCGCCGAGGCCTTCGGACGCGCCTTCCCGATGATGATGACCGCGGCCGGCACGGTGCCCGCCGCCAAAGTGTTCGTGATGGGCGTCGGCGTCGCCGGCCTCCAGGCGATCGCGACCGCACGCCGTCTCGGCGCCGTCGTCACCGCGACCGATGTCCGGCCCGCCACCAAGGAGCAGGTCGAATCGCTCGGTGCAAAATTCCTCGCCGTCGAGGACGAGGAATTCAAGAACGCACAGACCGCCGGCGGCTACGCCAAGGAAATGTCCAAGGAGTATCAGGCCAAGCAGGCCGCGCTCACCGCCGAGCACATCAAGAAGCAGGACATCGTGATCACGACCGCGCTGATTCCGGGCCGGCCGGCGCCGAGGCTCGTCACGGCTGACATGGTCAAGTCGATGAAGCCGGGCTCGGTGCTGGTCGATCTCGCCGTCGAGCGCGGCGGCAATGTCGAAGGCGTCAAGGCGGGCGAGGTCGCCGAGGTCGATGGCATCAAGATCGTCGGCTACACCAACGTCGCCGGCCGCGTCGCGGCGTCCGCCTCCAGCCTCTACGCGCGCAATTTGTTCAACTTCATCGAAACGATGGTCGACAAGACCAGCAAGGCGCTGGCCGTGAACTGGGACGACGATCTCGTCAAAGCGACCGCGCTGACCAGGGACGGCGCCGTCATCCACCCGAACTTCCAGCCGAAAGCGTAAGGAGAGCCGCCATGGAGCATGTTGCACAGGTCGTCGACCCCTTCGTCTTCCGGCTGTCGATCTTCGTTCTCGCCGTCTTCGTCGGCTATTTCGTGGTGTGGTCGGTGACCCCGGCGCTGCATACGCCGCTGATGAGCGTGACCAATGCGATCTCCTCGGTGATCGTGGTCGGTGCGCTGCTCGCGGTCGGGGTCGGCATGATCTCGAGCGGCTCGGGCTGGGCGCGCGGCTTCGGCTTCATCGCGCTCATTTTCGCCTGCGTGAATATCTTCGGCGGCTTCCTTGTCACCCAGCGCATGCTGGCGATGTACAAGAAGAAGGTGAAGTGAGCGGCGTTCACCTCGGGGTGACAAAGACAAAGGGGACCTGAGATGAACGCCAATCTGGCTGCAGTTCTGTATCTCGTGGCAGGTGTGCTGTTCATCCTGTCGCTGCGCGGGCTGTCCAGCCCCGCCACATCGCGGCAGGGTAATTTCTTCGGCATGATCGGCATGGCGATCGCGGTCGCCACCACGCTGGCCAGCCATCCGCCGGCGGACGGCCTCGCCTGGATTCTCGTGATCCTTGGCATCGCGATCGGCGGCAGCGTCGGCGCAGTGATTGCCCGCCGGGTGCCGATGACCTCAATGCCGGAACTGGTCGCCGCGTTCCATTCGCTGGTCGGCATGGCCGCGGTGCTGGTCGCGGCCGGTGCGTTCTACGCGCCGGAGGCCTTCGACATCGGCAGCCCCGGCAACATCCATCCGCAGAGCCTGGTCGAGATGTCGCTCGGCGTCGCCATCGGCGCGCTGACCTTCACCGGCTCGGTGATCGCGTTCCTGAAGCTGTCCGCGCGCATGAGCGGTGCGCCGATCATCCTGCCGTTCCGCCACATCATCAACATTGCGCTCGCGATCGCGCTCGTCGTCTTCATCGTCGGGCTGGTCATGACGGGCAGCGCGCTCGACTTCTGGCTGATCGTCATCATCGCGCTGGCGCTCGGCGTCCTCATGATCATCCCGATCGGCGGCGCCGACATGCCGGTCGTGATTTCGATGCTTAACTCGTACTCGGGCTGGGCCGCGGCCGGCATCGGCTTCACCCTCGGCAATTCCGCGCTGATCATCACCGGCGCGCTGGTGGGATCAAGCGGCGCGATCCTGTCCTACATCATGTGCCACGCGATGAACCGCTCCTTCATCTCGGTCATTCTCGGCGGCTTCGGCGGCGAGACCGCGGCGGCCGGCGGTGGCGGCGGCGAGCAGAAGCCGGCCAAGCTCGGCTCGGCCGACGACGCAGCCTTCATCATGAAGAACGCGCAGAAGGTCATCATCGTGCCCGGCTATGGCATGGCGGTGGCACAGGCTCAGCATGCGCTGCGTGAAATGGGCGACATCCTGAAGAAAGAAGGCGTCGAGGTGAAATACGCCATTCACCCGGTCGCCGGCCGCATGCCCGGCCACATGAACGTGCTGCTGGCCGAGGCCAACGTGCCCTATGACGAGGTGTTCGAGCTCGAGGACATCAACTCCGAATTCGCGCAGGCCGATATCGCCTTCGTGATCGGCGCCAACGACGTCACCAATCCGGCGGCCGAAGAGGACAAGACCTCGCCGATCTACGGCATGCCGGTGCTCCAGGTCTGGAAGGCCGGCACCGTGATGTTCATCAAGCGCTCGCTCGCTTCCGGCTATGCCGGCATCGACAATCCGCTGTTCTATCGCGACAACACCATGATGCTGCTCGGCGACGCCAAGAAGGTCACCGAGAACATCGTCAAGGCGATGTAGCGCGGAGGCAAGCGGGCCATTGCCAATGCGACGCGCGAGCAGCGCGTCGCGTGGCACACCGCTCACCAGGCGGCGTGCGGCTGCCGTGACGTTCCGGCCCGCCTCGGGCGATGTCATGAAATTGCTGCCGAGCCGGTGCAAACCCTGAACAGGGGCCGGGTCGCGTCATCATGACCATCGTCAAATGGATCGCCATCCTGCTCGTGACCGTCTATTGCGCCGGTCTCCTCGTGCTGTATGTCAGGCAGCGCGAGATGCTGTTTCCGATCCCGCCCGTCGGTCGCACCACGCCGGACGCCGCAGGCTTCCCCGAGGCCGAAGAGCACGTCCTGACTACCTCCGATGGCGAGAATGTCATCGTCTGGCACGTGCCGGCGAAGCCAGGCCGCCCCGTGATCCTGTATTTTCCGGGCAATGGCGATTATCTCGCTGGTCGCGTCAGCCGCCTCAAGGCCATGACGGCGGACGGCACCGGCCTGGTCGCGCTGTCCTATCGCGGCTATGCCGGCTCGAGCGGGGCGCCGAGCGAGGCGGGCCTGCTGCGCGATGCCGCGGCCGCCTACGCCTTCACCACCGCGCGCTACGCGGCGGAGCGAATCGTCGCGTGGGGCTTTTCGCTCGGGACCGGCGTGGCGGTCGCGATCGCCTCGGAGCATCGTGTTGGAAAACTCATCCTGGAAGCGCCCTATACATCGACGGCCGATATTGCAGCTTCATCGTTCTGGTACGTTCCGGTCCGCCTGCTGATGCGAGATCCATTTCATTCCGACGAGCGCATCCCGCGCGTCACTGTGCCGCTATTGGTGATGCATGGCACCGATGACCTTGCCATTTCCATCGTGTTCGGAGAGCGTCTGTTCGCGCTTGCGCACGAACCGAAGGAGTTCGTTCGCTTTGCGGGCGGTGGACACGACAATCTCGATGCGTTCGGTGCGATTGAAACGGCGAGGCACTTCATTGCTTTCTAGACGGCTTGTCGTTCGGCGCGCGAGCGGGTTCATCGCCGCGATCCTCGTCGTGTTGTTGCCACAGCACGCATGGGCGGCGACCGGGCTCGACGGCGCGGCGATGCGCTGGCCGTATGCGCTGCCCTTTGCCGGCCTCCTGCTGTCGATCGCTCTCGGGCCGCTGCTGTTTGCAAAAGTCTGGCACCATCATTACGGCAAGATCGCCGCGGCCTGGTCGCTGCTGGCACTCGCCTCGCTCGTCATCCTGGCCGGGAGCATGGCGACGTTGGCGGCGCTCGTTCACGCCATGCTCGCCGAATATCTCGGCTTCATCGTGCTGCTGTTCTCGCTCTATGTCGTGGCTGGCGGCATTCTCGTGACGGGCGACATCAAGGCGACGCCGGCATCAAATGCCGGCATCCTCGCGCTCGGTACGGTGATGGCGAGTGTCGTCGGCACCACGGGGGCGGCCATGATCCTGATCCGCCCTCTGATCCGCGCCAACCGACCGCGGCGCTACAACGCCCATGTCGTCATCTTCTTCATCATCCTGGTCGCCAATGTCGGTGGCGCGCTGAGCCCGCTCGGCGATCCCCCGCTGTTCGTCGGCTTCCTGCATGGTGTCGACTTCTTCTGGACCACGCGGACCATCTGGCTGCAGACGGCGATCGTTGCCGGACTGCTGCTCGCGATCTTCGTCGTCATCGACGTCTGGCGCTTCCGCAGCGAACCCTTGCTCGGCGCCGCCGGCGCCGCGAAGCCGGTCCGCATCCGCGGCCTCGTCAACCTGGTGCTGATTGCAGCCATCGTCGCGAGCCTGCTGGCCTCGGCGATGTGGAAGCCCGGCATCGCTTTCGACATTCTCGGAACCAGGCTGGAGCTGGAAGATATCGCCCGCAACGCGGCGCTGCTGGCCATAGCGGGCCTGTCGGTGTGGTTGACGCCGGACGAGCACCGGCAGGCCAACGGCTTCACCTGGGAGCCGATCCGCGAAGTCGCAAAGCTGTTCGCCGGCATTTTCATCGCGATCATCCCGGTCATCGCCATGCTCGATGCCGGCCATCACGGCGCGTTCGCCTGGCTGTTGTCGGCCGTGACCGCTCCGGACGGCACGCCGCGCGAGGTTGCCTATTTCTGGTTCACCGGTCTGATGTCGGCGTTCCTCGACAATGCGCCGACCTATCTGTTGTTCTTCGAGCTCGCCGGCGGCGACCCGCAGATGCTGATGCACGAACTCTCGGGCACGCTCGCCTCCATCTCCATGGGCGCAGTCTACATGGGCGCGCTTACCTATATCGGCAATGCGCCGAATTTCATGGTGAGCAGCATCGCCAGCGAGAACGGCATCGAGATGCCGAGCTTCTTCGGTTATTTCCTGCGCGCCAGCGCGGTGCTGATCCCGCTGTTCGTGCTGCTGACGCTGCTGCCGTTCGCTCCGATCCTGCGCTGGCATTGAATCTGCCGCGCGATTGCTACTGCTCGGCTGAGACAATTGGAGCCGATGGATGAGCGCGCACAATCCGACGCCTCGATCGGCCTGGATCTTTCCGGCGCTGGCCGTGCGAGGCGCATCTGTCGGGCCGGGCCTTGGTGCTCAGCGTCGTGCTGCTGCTGATTGCGCTGCTGGCGGTCGTGTTGCTGTCCAAGAAATTCTCGCTGGTGGTCGATGCCGTCGCGGCCAGGATCGGCGCGCCGCCTGCCTTTGCTCCTGACCTTCTTCCTGAGCATGCTGACCTTCGGTACGGGCAGGACCAATGTCCTGTTCGGGCTGGTCCATAAGGTGGTATTTGCCGTCTACGTGTTCGTGGTTTTCGTGCCCTGAACCGGTTTTCCGGATATGCCCCAGGAGAGTTCCGATGCTTGCCGCCGAGTCCGAGGTTCAGGTCGACAATGAGCAGGTTCGGGTGACCGAGTGGCGGCTCGCGCCAAACAGCGCCACCGGGCATCACACCCATGGCATGGACTACGTCATTGTTCCCATGGTCGGAGGGGAAATGACCATCGTGGCGCCCGATGGCGAGCGGTCCAAAGCACAGCTTGCGGCCGGGAAATCCTATTTTCGCAAGGCCGGCGTCCAGCACGACGTGCTTAACGAAACCGCAACCGAGATCGTGTTCCTTGAGGTTGAGCTGAAGTCGTAAGTCCGGCGTACCCCTTTGCCATTGATCCGTCGCAGTTGATCCCTCACTATGCCTCAAAGTTCCCGCATCAGATCGCGCGGGGAGTGGCCGGAATGCTGAAATACATCGCTAAAATCTCGATGGACATCTTCCCCTCGGTGCTCGCAACGATCATCGGGGCGTATATCGTTAATCATTACATCAACGCCAAGCCGGCGGCGGATGCGCCCGCGGCCGTGACGGCGCCCGCCGAGGCCGGCAAGAACGGCAAGCCCGCCGATGTGGCCAACCTCCCCGCGCCCGGCGTCAAGGCCAAGGGCATCTCCGAGAAGAACGTGACGGACAAGCCGGCGGCCGAGAAGGCTGCCGATCATCCGGGCGCGGAGTCGAAGACCTCGACGGCGGACGTGGCACCGGCCGAGGCCGCCCCGCGCGGCAAGCCGTCCGGTCGCGAGAAGGCAGTCGCCAAGTCCACGCCGGCCGTCAGTGCAGCCGCTCCCGCCGCCCCGGTGGTGGAGGCCAATTCGGCGCCCGCTGCTGCCGCGCCGGCCGCAACCCCCGACGCCAACGATCTCGTGCGCGCCGCGATCGAGCGCCTGCGCAAGTCGCCTGAGAGCAAAGCGGCTGAGGCCAAAGCTTCCGACACAAAGGCTGCCGACACAAAGGCTTCCGACAATAAGTCTTCCGAGACCAAGGCGCCCGAGAAGACTCAGGAGCCTGCGGTGCGTGAAGCCGCCCGCACTCCGGAGGCCCCGCGTATCATTCCCGTGGATACGTCATCGGTGCGTCCGTTGCCGCCGCCGATCACGGTCTCGACACCCGCAGCCGAGGCCTATGGCAATGGCGGCTCGTCGCAGCCGAGCCCGCCCTACACGGCGTCGGTCGGCAACGAGAACCCGAATCGGCTGACGCCGCCGGCTGATATTCCGGTCCCGATGATTGCGCCCCCGCTCGATCTGCGCGCCGATGCCGGCGCGTCGATGCCGCGGCCGAAGACCAATGTCGCCGACGACATGCTGTCGGGCGTTAAGTCCATGTTCCACTCCGTTCTGCCGAAGAGCGTCACCCCGGATTAAGACGGCGCCCGCGCTGCGCCAGACTCGTCAGCCGCCGACGCGGGCGAGGCCGCTGCGGGCGGCGTCGTCGCGTGGGCGAAGCGAGACCGCCTTGGTGTAGGACGCCGCCGCCTTGGTCCTGTCGCCCAGCCGTTCATAGGCTTGCCCGCGTATGGTCCAGACTTGGGCATTGTGGGGATCGGCCTCGGAAGCCTCATCCAGATCGGCCGCGGCCTCCTTGACCTTGCCGACGGCGAGATAACTGGTGGCGCGGCCGAGCAGCGGCTCGACCTTCTGCGGGTTAAGGCCGCTCGCGGCACTGAAATCGGCGATGGCGAAGTCGTGCTGGTTCTTGCCCTGGTAGATCAGGGCGCGGCCATAGAGCGCCTGCGCGTTGTACGGATCGAGTCCGACCGCGTGATTGAATTCATCGAGCGCGGCCGCCGTCTCGCCGGACTTTGCCAGAGCCTGGGCCTTTGCCGTATGGGCTTGGGCTTCGCTGACATTGCCGGCGCTGACCACGTTCTCAGCGGTCGTGGCCGCCTTGGGTGCCTCCTGCGGCTTCTCCTTCTCCGGCGTCAGCGACCCCAGGTCGAAGGAGCAGCCGCATAGCGAAATCCCCATCAAGGCCAGCGCAAACGGCTGCTGCAAGATCTGCCGTAGCCGCGCCAAGCCGCGCTTGGGGAGAGGGGAGGCCATCTACGGTTCGCTCGCGCTAGTGCCGCATCGGTAGTGCCCCATCCCAGCAAGGCACCGCTCACAAAACAATAACGCGGGCCAGGGGCCCGCGTCATCGAAAACTGAAATCTCTCAAGTCGGGTAAATCAGCGCGGTCCGCGCGGACCAGCACTTGCACCTGCGCCTGCACCCGGGCCGCCGCGACCGCCACGATCACCGCCGGGGCCAGCACCGAACACCGGCTTCGGCTTCATCGGCAGCAGGCCTTCGCGCTGCAGCTTCTTGCGGGCCAGCTTGCGTGCGCGACGCACGGCTTCGGCCTTTTCACGGGCCTTCTTCTCGGAGGGCTTTTCGTAGTGACCGCGGAGCTTCATCTCGCGGAAAATACCCTCGCGCTGCATCTTCTTCTTCAGCGCCTTGAGGGCTTGATCGACATTGTTATCGCGAACGAGAACCTGCACGCGGCATCCTCTTCAGTGGATCGGATTTGAATTCTGGTAAGTCAAAGGGGATGGCGAAACGCACAAGCCCTTAACCTTGAGGGCGCGGATGTATCAGACAAAACTTGGGATGTCCACCGGCCAAGCGGGTTTTCGGGCCAAGTTCAGCCATTAAATGAGGCAAAATACCTCTGTGCGGCCCTGATTTGGGAGATTTGACGCCAAGGGTGGGGCCGTTTCCGGAGCTTTGTTCCGGAATCTTTGAAAGCAGGGGACGACACATGGATATGAAGAAATACGCGGCCGAAGCTATCGGTACCTTTTGGCTCACATTCGCAGGTTGCGGAAGTGCGGTGATCGCAGCCGGCTTTCCGCAGGTTGGCATCGGTCTGGTCGGTGTCTCCCTCGCGTTCGGACTGAGCGTGGTCACCATGGCCTATGCGATCGGCCACATCTCAGGCTGTCATCTCAATCCGGCCGTCACTGTCGGTCTTGCCGCCGGCGGACGTTTTCCGGCCGGACAGATCCTGCCTTATGTGATTGCGCAGGTCGCCGGCGCGATCGTGGCCGCGTGGCTGCTCTACGTCATCGCAAGCGGAGCTCCCGGCTTCGACGTCAGCAAGGGGTTCGCGTCCAACGGGTACGATGCCCATTCTCCCGGCCAGTACAGCATGATCGTGTGCTTCCTCACCGAGGTGGTCATGACCATGATGTTCCTGTTCATCATCATGGGCGCGACTCACGGCCGCGCGCCCGCCGGCTTTGCGCCGCTGGCGATCGGGCTCGCGCTGGTGATGATCCATCTCGTCAGCATCCCCGTCACCAACACCTCCGTGAACCCGGCGCGTAGCACGGGGCCCGCGCTGTTCGTCGGCGGCTGGGCGCTGTCGCAGCTCTGGTTGTTCTGGGTTGCGCCACTGATCGGCGGCGCGCTGGGCGGGGTGATCTATCGTTGGCTCAGCGAAGAGCCCACTGGCGTCGTCGCGGGCGCGAAGACGGCATAACTGCAAAGCGGGATCGCGGCATGCGCCGCGGTCCCGTTATTTGCCGGTCGTGGGTCGCACTTCGGTGACATGTCCCATCTTGCGGCCCGGACGCGGCGCGCCCTTGCCGTAGATGTGCACCGTTGCGCCCGCGACGCTCAGCCACTTGTCATATTCGTTGATCTCGTCGCCGATCAGATTGGTCATGGTGACGACTTCGCCGTGGCGCACGGGCTTGCCGAGGGGCCAGCCGGCAATGGCGCGGATGTGCTGCTCGAACTGCGAGACGGACGCACCGTCGAGCGTCCAATGTCCGGAATTGTGCACGCGCGGAGCGATCTCGTTGACCAGCACCTTGGGTCCGGTGCCGTTGGCGAGCACGAACATCTCGACGGCAAGCACGCCGACATAATCGAGCGCGCCCGCGATCTTGCCGGCGATACTGCGCGCTTCCTCGGCGAGCACGTCCGGGATCCGGGCGGGCGCACGGGAGATCTTCAGGATGTGGTCGCGGTGCTCGTTTTCGGTGACGTCGAAACACTCGACCTGGCCCGTGGCCGAGCGGGCGGCGATCACGGAAATCTCACGCTCGTACGGCACGAAGGCTTCCAGGATGGCCGATTTGGTGGCGAGACTGGTCCACACTTTCGCGACGTCGTCGCCCTCGCGGATGATGGCCTGGCCCTTGCCGTCATAGCCGAAGCGACGGGTCTTCAGCACCGCCGGAAGGCCGCTCCTGGCGATCGCCTCGCGCAATGACGGGACCGAGGTGACGTCGGCGTAGGCTGCGGTGCCGATGCCCAGCCGCGTCACGAAATCCTTCTCGGCGAGCCGGTCCTGGGTGGTCTCGAGGATCTTGCGGTTGGGCAGCACCGGGCGGCGCGCATCCAGCACCATCGCGGCCGCGGACGGCACGTTCTCAAATTCGTAGGTGATGACGTCGACGTCGTTGGCGAACAGCTCGAGTGCTTCGACATCGGCATATTCGGCGCAGGTCGCATTCAGGACGACGTCGAAGGCCGGTGAGTCCGGATCGGGCGAGAACACCTGGCAGCGCAGGCCAAGCCGGGCCGCCGCCATGGCCAGCATCCGCCCCAATTGTCCGCCGCCGAGGATGCCAATGGTGTCGCCGGGCTTCAGCTTCACCTGCTTTGCGTCAGTCACGCCTTGTCCTCCGGGCGCTCGGCCACGGCCTCGGTCTGCGCCTTGCGCCAGGCGGCGAGGCGATCGGACAAGGCCGGGTCGGACAAGGCCAGCACGGCCGCCGCCAGCAACGCCGCATTGATGGCGCCCGCCTTGCCGATGGCGAGGGTGCCGACCGGGATGCCTGCGGGCATCTGGACGATCGAATAGAGCGAATCGATGCCCTTGAGCGTCCTGGATTCGATGGGGACGCCGAACACGGGCAATTCCGTCAGAGCCGCCGCCATGCCGGGCAGGTGGGCTGCGCCACCCGCGCCGGCGATGATGACCTTGTAACCAGCCGTCTTGGCGCCTTTGGCGAACGTAAACAGCCGGTCGGGGGTGCGGTGGGCCGAAACGATGCGGGTGTCGGCGGCAACGCCGAGCCCTGCGAGCGTGTCGGCGGCATGCCGCATCGTGTCCCAGTCCGACTGGCTTCCCATGATGATGGCGATCGGCGCGGTCATGACGTGAATTGTTCTCGAAAAACAGAAAGATAGGCCAGACTAAAGGTTCCGGCCGGTGGCTCGCAAGGCGGTGGCAAGGAGAAGGGAATGAACTATCCTGTCTTGGTGAATCCCCGCAAGCCTTCATTGAGCAGGATGCCCATGAAGAAACCAAAAAGGGCAAGCGCTGCGAAGGCCAAAAAGGGCCCGAAGGCCAGTGCCGGCCGCTCCAAAGTTGCTCTCAAGCGTCCGGCCAAGCGTCGGATCAAGGGTCCGGCGCGGCGTCCGACCAGGCCGTCGCAGCGGGCAGCGTCTGCCGATGACGGGGCCAAAGCGGCCATCGAGCCGGCCATCAACGCGACCATCCGCGAGCTCCGGAGCAAGCTCAGGGGGGCGCTGCGGCGGGTCGCGGAGCTCGAGGCGGCTGCCGACACCGATTTCCTGCTCGAAATTCCGAACCGGCGCGGCTTCGAACGCGAGCTCGCCCGCGCCGTCGCCTACATGAAGCGCTACCGCGCCAGCGGGGCGCTGATCGTGCTCGACGTCGATCGGTTGAAGCCGATCAACGATTCCTTCGGCCATGCGGCCGGCGACGAGGTCCTGAAGGCGATTGCCACCACGCTGACGCGGCAGATCCGCGCTTCGGACGTGGTCGGCCGGCTCGGCGGCGACGAGTTCGCGCTGCTGCTCTGGAATCTCAGCGAGACCGACGCCAAGGCGAAGGCCGCGGCTTTCGAGCAGGCCATCGACGAATTGTCCTTTGTCTTTCGCGGCCAGCACGTGAGCGCGGGCGCTTCCGCCGGCGTCGCCCTGCTCGGAGTGCAATCCGACGCCACGCGCGCCCTGGAGGAGGCCGATGCCGCGATGTATGTGCGCAAGGCGCACCGGCGGCACGAGCCGCACATCAGGCTCGTCAGCAGCTAGTTAAAGCGTGCCGAGGTCTTTCGGTACGTCGCCGAAGCTGCGGAGCAGTTTTGCGTCCCCGAATTCGCCGGTCATGGGATCGCCGCTGCGGCTGAACGCGACCGCGCCGGTGTGGCCGGCGCCGTGCGACATAATCTCGGCGCGCCGTAGCGCGGCCGCCGCGCTCTGGCATTCCTCGGCCGCACCCGCGACCGGCGATCCGTCCTCGTCGGTCAGGAAAGGTAATGCAACGTAATAGGTGACATCGGACATGGTCGGCTCCGATAGCTGACAGTCAGGCGGCGCTGCTCTTGCTCCGCATCTTGCTGCGCGAGGTCTCCGGAATGCAGCCTGCGGAAACCGCCGCCTGCAATTCTTCCAGCTCGGCCTCCAGATATTCATTGGCCATGATCAGCGCCTTGATGGTGCTGCGCAGATTGCCGTCGCACATCGCGATCGCCTGATCGCAGGCTTGTTCATAATGGCTGTTGTCGAGAAGGGCGGTTGCCGACATCTGCATTTTCCTTAGACGGTTTCCCCGGGGGTGTTGGGTGCTCAAATGTTCTTATTTTGTTCCTTTCGAGTCAAGCGGATTTACGTGCGGCGGGGCCGCCGTAAAGTTCTACCCGTGGATCAGGCGATGATGTCGGGCGTGATCTGGTCTTCGATGAACGCGATACGGTCACGCAACAACAGCTTGCGTTTCTTCAACCGCTGTAACCGCAACAGGTCGGGGGCGGGCGATTGATGCAGTGCATCGATCGCCACATCGAGATCTCGGTGTTCCTGGTGCAACCGGGCGAGCTCGGATTCGAGTTCGCGCGCATCTTCATTGGTCATGTCTGCGGTGGCCGAAAAACCGATAGGCGTGAGATTAAGGCTGTGGATGCCCTGTGGAAACTATCGTCCTTGCGCGCCGTGATCGCAAGCGATCTCGGGCTGTCGCGCGCCGATCTCCCGCGAGATATTTCTGCGGTCGCTCCGGCGTTGCGCAAGCGCATTGATATCACGGATTTTTCCCGCGTGGTTCCCTTACTCACGCTTCGTTACATATGAATTTCTAAAAATGACAGCGCGACGACTGATATCCATCGACAGAACAAATCGGTGATGTACACTTCCTCGTCCGGTCGAATCCAAGGTTCACCCCTACCGAGGAGGTTTCGAATGACAATTCAGGCACATCTGGTTGAATTGGAACGGAAGCACAAAACTCTCGAAAACGAATTGCACGAAGCTCTCGTGCACCTTTCAACAGACGACCTGCAAATTGTTGAGTTGAAGCGCCGGAAGTTGATGGTCAAGGACCAGATCGAGCGTCTCAGGCACGGCGACACGCTCCACTAGTAACCCCGTAACAGCGTAGAGTTGATCGCACCCTTTCAGGCAGGGATGGGAGCCTTTGCGCTCATCCCTGCTGCAAGGCGCGCAGCGTGCAAGGATTTGCGCGGCTCCAGCGTCTTGTCTGGACGCAGTTCTTTACGCGCAACCGGAATCCAATTCGCCTTAAACCACTAGATGTTTGCGAGCTCGGCGACGTGATCCGCGATCGCGAGCGATGACGTCAATCCGGGCGACTCGATGCCGAACAGATTGATCAGGCCTTCGACGCCGTGATCGCGCGGGCCCTGCATCAAGAAATCCTGCGTGGCCACCGCCGGCGGCACGATCTTCGGGCGGATGCCCGAATAGCTCGGCATGAGAGCACCGTCAGGCAACGTCGGCCAGTATTTGCGGATCGCCGGGTAGAAGCGCTCGGCGCGTGACGGGTCGACCTCATAGTCGATCGTCTCGATCCACTCGACGTCAGGGCCGAAACGGGCCTGCCCGGCCATGTCCAGCGTCAGATGCACCCCTAGGCCACCGGGCTCGGGCACCGGATAGATCAGGCGCGAGAACGGCGCCCTAGCATTGCAGCTGAAGTAGTTTCCCTTGGCGAGGTAGGCCGTCGGGATCCGTTCCAGCGGCATGCCCTCGATGTTGCGCGCCACGGTGGTCGCCGAGAGCCCGGCGGCGTTGACGAGGAGGCTGCATTGCAGCGTCATCGGCGCTTCGCCGCCCGCCTCGATCTCGATGACGCCGGCGGTCGCCTTGGCACGGATCAGCGGGGTGTGAAACGCGAAGGCCGCGCCCGCGTCCTCGGCTTCGCCGCGCAGCGAGAGCATGTAGGCGTGGCTGTCGATGATGCCGGTCGACGGCGACAGCAGCGCGGCGTCACAGGCGAGCGCCGGCTCCAGCGCACGTGCCGCATCACCCGTGAGCAACTGCATGTCGAGCACGCCGTTGGCCTCGGCATGCGCCTTGATCGATTGCAGCTTCTCGGTCTCTTTCGGATTGGTCGCGACGATCAGCTTGCCGCAATTCCTGTGCGGGATGCCGCGCTCGGAACAGTAACGATAGAGCGCGTGCTTGCCGTCGACGCACATGCGCGCCATCCAGCTTCCGGCGCGGTAGTAGATGCCGGCATGGATCACCTCGCTGTTGCGCGAGGAGGTGATGGTGCCGATGGCCTCGGCTTGCTCGAGCACGATCACCTCGCGCCCGGCTTGCGCCAGCTTTCGAGCCACCGCGAGCCCGATCACGCCGGCTCCGATGACGACGCAGTCCACCCTATCCATGGTCGTGCAGGACGTCCGCTCGAAGCGACGATGGCCCCACGCCTGGGGAGGGCGGCGCGGGGGCTTTTTCCGTTAAGGAAGCATTTATCATGTCAGGGCAATTGCCGTATTTGATGCCACATTGTTCCGTTGCGCGTACAGGCGTTTACCCGATCCAAACTCGCGAGGCCAGACAATCCGACGTTGAAATCGCGGGTGGCTGATGGCTGAGAAGAACTGGCACGCGGGCAGCGCGCTTCCGATTGCGGTGCAGGCCGTCGTGTGCCTGGCCGCAGCGGTCGCGCCTGCACGCGCCTTTGCCCTTTCCGACAGCTTCGCCCCGCCGAGCTATCTCGGCGAGCTCAATCCCAACGTGATCTGGGAAGCCCTGATCGCGGGCGTCGTGATCTGCTCGTTCCTCATCGCGATCGCGCTGTGGATCCATTCCTCGCTGCGCCGGACCAGACGTCTGCAGCTGCGGCGCAATGCCTTCGTCTCCTCCGCCATGAACAATCTCAACCAGGGCGTGGTGATGACGGATGCGCAGCGGCGCGTCATCTTCTGCAACGACCGCTATATCGAGATTTACGGCCTGGCGCGGTCGGATCTCTGGGCCAACATGAACGGCTACGAACTCCTTGAGCTGCGACGCAAGCGCGGGGTGCTCGGCGCCGCCTCCAACGAGGAGTTCTACGAGAAGGCGGCAAGCACCAACGGCTTGATCACCGAACTGCCGGACGGGCGGGCCATCCTCGTGAAATATTTCGTGCTGCCCAACGGCGGCTCGGTGACGACGCATCTGGACGTCAGCGAGCAGCGCAGGCTGTCGCGGCAGCTCGCCTCCACCAAGCAGTTCCTGGAAACGGTGCTGGACAACGTGCCGGCCTGCGTGGCCGCAAAGAACATCGAGGATGGTCGCTACATCTTCGCCAACAGCGCCTATGAGCGCTTCTGGGGCTTCTCGCGCGACCATGTCGTCGGCAAGAACGCGCGCGAGCTGTTTGCGCCGATCTCGGCGGACAGCATCGAGGCGACCGACCGCACGGCACTCGATTCGCCGGACGGCCAGTTTCGCAACGAATTCGAGGTCGACCGCGCCGGTGAGCGACGCATGGTTGCCTCGATCCGGATCGTTGTCCGCAACGAGAGCAACAAGCCCGAATTCCTGATGCTCGTATTCGAGGACATCACCGATCGCCGCTCGCTGTCGAAGGAGCTGGAGAGCACGAAGAAGTTCCTCGAGCTCGTGGTCGACAACATCCCGGTGGCCCTGATCGTCGAGCAGGTCAAGGACGGCCGCTACCTGCTCGCCAACCGCAGCGCCGAGACGATCCTCAACCGCAGGCGCGAGGAAGCCACAGGCCTGACCGCGTCCGACATCTTCAATCCCAAGGAAGCCAAGCTGATCATCGCGCGCGACGAAGCCGCGATCAAGAAGCGTGGGATGATCACCGAAGAGCACCCGATCTCCACCAAGGACGGGCTGCGGCTGTTCCTCACCCGCCGCGCCACCGTGCTGGGCGACACCGGGGAGCCGCAATATCTGATCAAGACCCACGAGGACGTCACCGATCGCCGGCAGACCGAGTCGCGCATGGCGCACATGGCCTATCACGACGGCCTCACCGATTTGCCGAACCGTGCCGCTTTCCTGCAGGCGTTGACCCAGATGATCGAGGCCTGCGAGGGCACCGGCGAGGAGTTCGCGGTTCTGTGCGTCGATCTCGACGGTCTCAAGGAGGTCAACGACGTCTTCGGTCATGCGCACGGCGACAAGCTCCTGGTCGAGGTGGCCCAGCGGCTCCAGGACTCCGCGCGCGGCGGCGTGGTGGCGCGCCTGTCCGGCGACGAGTTCGGCCTGATCATCGACGGTAAGCAGCCGGATGCAGGTCTCGCGCTGGCGCAGCAGATCGGTGATGCCGTCGCTAAGGAATTCCAGATCGACGGCCGCCCGGTCCGCGCCGGCGTCACCACCGGCATGTCGATCTTCCCGCACAACGGCGCCGACGCCGCCTCGTTGCTCGCCAATGCCGGCGCGGCGCTGTTCCGCGCCAAGCAGAAGTCGCGCGGCACGATCAGCCTGTTCCAGCCGGAGATGGACCAGCAGATCCGCGATCGCCGCGTGCTGCACCAGGATCTCTCGATGGCGATCAAGAACGGCGAGCTCTCGCTCGCCTTCCAGCCGCAGGGAGCAGCGGGCCACAGCGTCGCCGAGAGCGAGATCATCGGCTTCGAGGCGCTGGCGCGCTGGCAGCATCCGGTGCGCGGCCAAGTCTCCCCGGCCGAATTCATCCCGATCGCGGAGGAAAGCGGCCTGATCGTCGAGATGGGCGAGTGGATCCTGCGCGAAGCCTGCCGCGAGGCCGCGTCCTGGCCGAAGCCGCTTCAGATCGCGGTCAACCTGTCGCCGGCGCAGTTCATGCACGGCGACGTGGTCGGGCTCGTGCATTCCATCCTGCTCGAGACGGGTCTCGCACCCGGTCGGCTCGAGCTCGAGATCACCGAGGGCGTGCTGATCGAGGACTTCGATCGCGGTCTGGCGCTCCTGCGCCGGCTCAAGGCGCTCGGCGTGCGCATCTCCATGGACGATTTCGGCAGCGGTTATTCCTCGCTGAGCTATCTCCAGGCGTTCCCGTTCGACAAGATCAAGATCGACCGCGCCTTCATCATCAATCTCGGCCGCAACCCGCAATCGGCGGCGATCGTGCGCGCGGTGATCGATCTCGGCCATGGCCTGGAAATGTCGATCGTCGCCGAGGGCGTCGAGACGCTGGAACAACTCGCCTTCCTCGCCGCGGAAGGCTGTGACGGCGTGCAGGGCTATCTGCTCGGCAAGCCACTGCCGATCGGGAAATATGCCGGCCTCGTCGGTCGTGCCGAAGTCATGGAGCTTGCGCTCAAGACCGGCTAGAGCGTTTTTCGAGCGCAGCGGATGCGGGTTCGCGTCAAGAAAACGCGCCAAACCAGAATCTAGAGCCCCGTTCCGATTTCATCGGAAGGGAAATGGCTCTAGAGATGGCGAGCGTTTCGCTCCCATTCGACGGCTTCATGGCGGATTACGATTTTGCGATCATCGGCGGCGGCCTGAACGGCGTCAGCCTCGCCCGCGATGCCGCCGGCCGCGGCCTGCGGGTCATCCTGTTGGAGCAGGGCGATCTGGGCGGTGCGGCGTCCTCGGCAACGCCGCGGCTGATCCATGGCGATCTCTCGGTCCTGGAACGGCGCGGCTTCCGACGGGTGCGCCGGGCACTCGCCGAGCGCCGTATCTGGCTCCGGATCGCGCCGCATCTGGTTCGGCCGATGCGCTTCGTGATCCCGGCGCATTCCGACGAGCGCCCACCATGGCTGCTGCGCGTCGGCCTGCTCCTCTACGACAGCCTCACCAGCCGGAGCGGCCTGCCTGCAACGGCGACCCTCGACATCACGCATCATTCGGTCGGCAACGCGCTGAAACGACCATTCGGCACGGCCTTCGAATATTCGGATTGCGTTGTCGACGATTCCCGACTGGTGGTGCTCACGGCACTGGATGCGGCCGAGCGTGGCGCCGTGATTCGGACTGGAGCGCGCTGTGTGCGCGCCGATCGAACCGACACATGGCGGCTCGCGGTGGTCGACCGCGGCCATCGTCGCACGATCACGGCCCGGGCGCTGGCCAACGCCACCGGCGGCTGGACGTCGATAGTCGCCGAGACCGTGCTGCGGCAGCCGCAACCCGCCATGGCGGCGATGCAGATGAGCCAGATCATCGTCCCGCGGTTGTTCGATTCCGATAACGTCTACGTCTTCCAGAACAGCGATGGCCGGCTGATCTTCGCGAGTCCCCTCGCGCGCGATTTCACCCTGATCGGAACAGTCACGCACGATTTCACCGGCGATCCTGCGATCGTCGCGATGCGGGGGGCCGACGTCAGCTATCTCTGCGAAGCGGCCAGTCGCTATTTCCGCGAGCGCGTTGCCCCGACCGACGTGGTGCGCGCGGTCTCCGGCGTCAACCTGACGCTGGCGTCCGCGCGCGGGCGTGATGGCACGACGCTGTTCGACGCGCGACAGCGCAAGGCGCCGCTGATCACGATGTTTGGCGGTGACGTCACCACCTCGCGCCTGCGGGCGGAGCGCGCGGTGACGAAGTTGACGCCGTTCTATCCGATGTCGCCGCCCTGGACCGCAGGCGCGGCGCTGCCGGGCGGAGATTTTGCCTGGGATCGTTTCGACACCGAGGTCGATCTTGCGCGTGACCGCTGGCGCTTTCTCTCGGAGGCGCAGGCCCAACGCCTCGTCGCGGCCTATGGCTCGCGGCTATCGGCTGTGCTTGCCGAGGCGAAGACCCGGGACGATCTCGGCCCCGCCTTCGGTCCCGAACTGACCGGGGCCGAGGTGCGCTATCTCATGACCCACGAATGGGCGCGTTTTCCCGAGGACATCCTGTGGCGCCGCTCCAAGCTCGGCCTGACGATGTCAGCGGGGGAATGCGATGCGCTGGCTGCGTTCATGGCGAATGCGTGAACGAACGGCCTCTAACCGGTTGAGTGAGGGACGATCGGCCGCTAGCGTGCGGCTTGATTGGGGTTGGCAGGAACCATGACTGACGAGTTGCCCAGAACAGACGCGGCTGCGGCTGCGGTCGGAGAGACGCAGTTCGCTGCCGGCGAGCCGTTGCTGCGCATCGAGGGCGTTGCCAAGACGTTCGGGACGTTCCGGGCCGTCGATGGCGTCTCGCTCGACATCAAGGCCGGCGAGTTCTTTGCGCTGCTCGGGCCCAGCGGCTGCGGCAAGACCACGCTTCTGCGCATGCTCGCCGGTTTCGAAGCGCCGGATCAAGGGCGCATTCTGCTCGGCGGCAAGGACATCGCGCAGGCGCTGCCGCATGAGCGGCCGATCAACATGATGTTCCAGAACTACGCGCTGTTTCCGCACCTGTCGGTGCGCGACAACATCGCCTTCGGCCTGAAGCGCGCCGGTATGGCGCGCGCTGACATCGCCACGCGTGTGGCGGAGATGGTTGCGCTGGTGAAGCTCGACGGACTCGAGAAGCGCAAGCCCGACCAGCTCTCCGGGGGACAGCGCCAGCGCGTGGCGTTGGCGCGTGCACTGGCGCGACGCCCGCAGCTCCTTCTGCTCGATGAGCCGCTCGCAGCGCTGGACAAGAAGCTGCGCGAAAGCACCCAAGGCGAACTGATGGAGCTTCAGCGCCGGCTCGGCATGACCTTCATCATCGTCACCCACGACCAGGAAGAGGCGATGACGATGGCGAGCCGGATCGGCGTGATGAGAGACGGCAAGCTCGCGCAGGTCGCGAGTCCCCGCGAACTCTACGAGGCGCCACGCTCGCGCTGGATCGCGGAGTTTGTCGGCGACATCAACCTGTTCGACGCCGAGTCCAAATTGCGCGACGGTCATCGTCTGGTCATAGGCACGCGCGATGCGGGACCGTTGGTGGTGGCGGAGCCGCGCGAGCCGTTCGGCGAGGTCAGATTATCGGTTGCGATCCGCCCCGAAAAGGTCAGGCTGTCGCGCCGTGGTCCGGCGAGGGAGGCCGGTCATGAAACGGCGATCAACCAGCTGGACGGCGTGATCGCCGACATCTGCTATCTCGGCGGCACCACCACTTACAAGGTGAAGCTCGAGGCCGGAGGGATGGTGCAGGCGTCGGTCGCCAACAGCGCGCGCCTTGACGTCGACGCCTACAGCGTGGGCCAGCCTGTCGTCGCCTGGTTCACGCCCGACGACTGCGTGGTGCTGCCGTCATGAGCGGGCGCCGCATTTTTGCGCGACCGGCTCACTTTGCCGCGATCGCGCCCTATGTCTGGATGGTGCTGTTCTTCCTGGTGCCGTTCGGCTTCGTGCTGAAGATCAGCCTGTCGCAGACGGCGATCGCGCAGCCGCCTTACGAGCCGGTGTTCGACCTGATGGCGGGATGGGGGGCGCTGAAGGCCGCCTTTGCCGCGCTGTCGATCGACAATTTCAGGCTGCTCGTCTCCGACGATATCTACGTGTTCGCCTATGTGCGTAGCCTCACCGTCGCCGTCACCGCGACCGCGCTGTTGCTCCTGATCGGCTATCCCATCGCCTACGGCATGGCGCGGCTGCCGGCGCGCTGGCAGGCCGTGGCGATGGTGCTGGTGATCGTGCCGTTCTGGACCTCGTTCCTGATCCGGATCTATGCCTGGATCAACATCCTCCAGCACGACGGCCTGCTCAACCAGATACTGCTGGCGCTGCATCTGGTTAGTCAGCCCGTGGTGTGGCTCTCCACCGACAGCGCGATGTATATCGGCATCGTCTATTCCTACCTGCCGTTCATGATCCTGCCGCTCTACGCCACGCTGGCCAAAATGGAGCCGGTGCTGGAGGAGGCCGCCTCCGATCTCGGCGCGCCGCGCTGGCAGGTGTTCTGGCTCGTCACCTTCCCGCTGTCGCTGCCCGGCGTCGGCGCCGGCGTGCTGCTGTGCTTCATCCCCATCGTCGGCGAGTTCGTCATTCCGGATCTCCTGGCCGGCTCCAATGCGCTGATGATCGGCCAGACCTTGTGGCTCGAATTCTTCACTAACAAGGACTGGCCGGTCGCCTCCGCCGCGGCCATCGTGTTGTTGGTGGTGCTGCTGGTCCCGCTGCTGCTGTACGAACGGCTGCAGAAGCGGCAGCTGGAACAGGGGCGGTGAGGCGATGCGCAAGGTCTCCCGTCTGTCCCGCTTCAACGTCGCCTCGCTTTCGCTGGGTCTGGCCTTCCTCTATCTGCCGATCCTGATCCTCGTGATCTATTCCTTCAATGCCTCGCGGCTGGTGACGGTGTGGGGTGGCTGGTCGCTGCGCTGGTATCACGAGTTCTTCAATGACCGCGCCATGATCGAGGCGGCCTGGATGAGCCTGCGCGTCGCGGTTTCGTCGGCAACCATTGCGACCCTGATCGGCACGCTCGCCGCCGTGGCGCTGTCGCGCGGCGAGCGGTTTCGCGGCCGCACCCTGTTCTCCGGCATGCTCTATGCGCCGCTGGTGATGCCGGAGGTGATCACCGGACTGTCGCTGCTGCTGCTGTTCGTGGCGCTAAACGCGGAGCGCGGCTTCTGGACGGTGACGATCGCCCATACCACGCTGACGATGTGCTTCGTCGCCGTCGTCGTGCAGTCCCGCCTCGGCTCGCTCGACCGCTCCTTGGAAGAGGCCGCGATGGATCTCGGCTACGACCCCCTGCGCGCGTTCGTGGCCGTAACGCTGCCGCTGATCGCGCCTGCGATCGTCGCGGGCTGGATGCTCGCCTTCACGCTGTCGCTGGACGATCTCGTGATCGCGAGCTTCACCACCGGCCCCGGCTCGGCGACGCTGCCGATCCGGATCTATTCGGAAGTGCGGCTCGGAGTGAAGCCCGAGATCAACGCGATCTGCACGCTGGTGATCGCCTTGATTGCTGTTGTCATCGTCATCGCCTCGCTCGCCTCGAAACTGTCGAGCTCGCAGGGCGAGAGCGCGGCGCCGCTATAACGGGAGGCGATGATGACGTTTGCCTATCAGGTCCTGGTGCATACGCCGCTCTGGGTCTGGACCTTGCTCGCCTATCTGGTCTGGCAGGGCATCAAGGCGATGCAGCCGCGCAAGACGCCGATCTGGCGTGCGCTGATCGTTCCGATCGTATTCATCGTCTGGGGCATTTCGCGGATTGGCTTCGGACATCAGGATAGCGCGTGGCCGCTGGTTGCCTGGGGCGGGGCCGCATTGGTGTTGTTGCCGATCGGCGTATTAACGTCGCGTCCGTTCGACGTCGATCACAAGACAGGCGAGATCATCCGCGCGGGTGGCGCCTTTGCGCTGATCCGCAACCTCGTCATATTCTCTCTGCAGTATGCGGTCGGCGTGATCTCGGCGGTCGATGCGAGCGACCGTGCACTCGCACTCGTCGTCGGCCGCGCGATTTCGGGCGCGACCGCGGGCTATTTCATCGGCTCGATGATCGCGCTGCTGGTTGCCTACCAAAGAAAGCGCGCCGTGGATCTCAGGACTTCACCGCACCGGCCGTGAGCCCGCCCACCATGTAGCGCTTGAAGGCGTAATAGACCGCGGCCGGCGGCAGCGCGTAGATGAAGCCGGTGGTCATCAACAGCTCCCACGGCGAGTCGTCGGCGGCGAGGAAGTTGCCGAGCGCGACCGGCAGCGTGATATCGGTGTCCTTGGACAAGAGCAGGAACGCGTAGAGATATTCGTTCCAGGCCAGCAGCACGGCATAGGTGCCGATCGCGACCAGCGAGGGCATCATCAGCGGCACATAGACCAGGCGGAACAGCTGCAGCGTGGTCGCGCCGTCCATCACGGCGGCCTCGTCGAGCTCGACCGGCAGCTTGTCGGACGCCTGCTTCAGCACCCAGATCGCGTAAGGCGAAGCGATCGTCACCATCGCCAGGATCAGCGACCAGTGATTGTTGAGCAGGCCGTAGTTGCCCATGGTGCGGTACATCGGCACGGCGAGGAACGCCGCCGGGATGAAGTAGGTGAACAGCGCGAGATTCATCACCCAGCGGCCGCCCGGCGCCTTAAGCCGCGAGATCGAGAATGCGGCGGCGGTCGCGACGAACAAGGTCAGCGCGCCTGCGGCCAGCGCGATCACCGTCGAGTTCCAGAACTGGATCCAGAAGTCTCGCAGGAAATAGTGCTCCTGGTAGAACACGATGTGAAAGTTGTGCAGCGTCGGATGATCCGGCCACAGCTTGCCCGAGAACGCGTCCTCCTTGGGCGAGATCGCGAACAGGAACATGTGGTAGATCGGAATCATGGTCCAGATGAAGACCGGGATGCCGATCAGCAGGAGCTTGGCTTCGGTGCCAACTTCGCGGAGGGTGGGAAGCTTCATCGCGACAACCGTTTCATCATGAAGTATATCAGCGGCAGCACGAGCGGTATCGCGCAGACGATAGAGGCCATCGCAAGCGAGAGCTGGTCGAGCCGGAGATAGCGAATGCCGAGTGTCGACAGCACGTGCGTGAGGTCGGCCGGCCCGCCGCCAGTGAGCAGATAGACGCTGTTGAAGTCGCCGAGCGTCCAGATCATCGAGAGCAGCGTGCAGGTGACGTAGAGCATCTGCATCGACGGCCAGGTGATGAAGCGGAATTTCTGCCACGGACTGGCGCCGTCGACCTCGGACGCCTCGTACAGATCCTGCGGGATCGCGAGCCGCCCGGTCAGCAGGATCAGCGTCCAGAACGGCAGCGACTTCCAGATATGCACGGCGATCGCCATGGTCAGCGCGACCGTCGGATCGTTCAGCCAGTTCGGCCCGTCATCGCCGGTGAGGGAGAAGATGAAATGGTTGACCATGCCCCATTCGGGATTGAGCATGAAGCGGACCGACAGGATGGTCGGGATCGACGGCACCGCCCAAGGCAGGATGAAGATCACCGACAGCCATTTGATCCAGGGGCGCTGCTGGGCGAAGAAGCCGGACAGGAACAGCGCGATCAGCATCTTCACGTTGATGCCGATGACCAGGAAGATCAGCGTGTTGACCGCGGCGCGCGCGAAGATCGGGTCGTTGTACAGCGCGACATAGTTCGCCGGACTGCGCGCCAGCCACAGGCCGTAGCCGACGGGATAGACGACGAAGGCCAGGAAGACGAGTAGATAGGGCACAAGCAGCAAGATGCCCCAGACCTGCTGCGTGGTCAGGCGCGCCGACAGGGGAGGGGCCGGAATTGTGTCTGAGCCGGAAAGTGTGATCGCCATATCGCATACCCACCGAAAGCAACCGGTCGCGGAGAGCCGCGACCGGTATTAGCATATACCTTATTGCAGTCCGAGATCAGCCCGCGACCGCCTTGATGCGGGCGATCAGCTCGTCGACCGCCTTGTCCACCGGCACCTTCTCGCTGACCACGCGGTTCATCGCCTTGGCCCAGACGTTCTCGTTGTTCAGGATGGTGAACTTCCAGTTCTTGGTGAAGTCGAACGCGGCGGTGCCGCCCTTGAACTGCGAGTAGACCGCCTTGCGATGCCGGTCAGCCTGCCAGAACGGGCTCTCTTGGCTTTCCTTCGTCACCGGGAACCAGCGGCCGAGCGCACCCTCGATATAGGGCCGGACGTTCTCCTCCTGGAGCAGGAAGGCGATGAACTGCTTGGCCTCGGCCTTGTTCTTGGCCACGGAGAAGACCAGCCCGGTCTTGACGTCCGAGCGGTAGCGGATCGTCGAACCGTCCGGAGCCTTCGGGAAGGACGCGGTGATGATATCCTCGCCATAGGCCTTCTTGCCGGCTTCGCGCTGCTCGGGCGTGAGCGTCTGGTTCTGGGAGTCCTCGAACCATTTCGCCGCGATCGAGATCGTGAAGTTGTGGGTCATCACGATGGTCTTGTTGTGGAACGCGACGTTGTTGTCGGGATCCTTCCAGGTCGTCGAGGACGGCGGGGTGCAGCCCTTGATGTAGGTGTCGGTGTAGTCCTTCATCGCCTTGATCAGGTTCTCGCGGACCTTGGGATCGTCGACCGTGAGCTTGCCGTCGTCGTCGACCAGCTTGACGTGATAGGCATCCATGAAGGTGTAGAACGACTGGAAAGCGTCGGTGGATTCCACGCCCATCGGCTGGCCGACGCCGTAGACGCGCTGGCCGGTCGCCTTGCGGATCCCCGGTTGCACCTTGTCGCACCAGAATGTCCAGTAGCCTTCCCAGTCGGTCGGGATGTCGGCGAGCTTGAAGCCGGCCTTCTCAAGCATGTCGTTCCAGATCTCGACATGCATGCTCTGCTGCTTCAGCGGGAAGCCGTAATAGGCCTTCTTCTTGGTGACGTCGTTATAGAGGATCGACGCATCCAGCGTGTTCTGCACGAACCGATCCTTGATCGGCTCCATGATGTCTGAGAGGTCCTCGAGCCTGCCTTCGTAGGCCCACTTGCCCTGGACCTGCACGTCGTAGGTGTCGGAATAGGCAACATCGGGCACGGTGCCTGAATCGAGTGCGGCGACCGTCTTCGGAATCATGTCCTGGATCGCGTACTGCGACAATTCGACCTTGATGCCGGTCTTGGCTTCGAACTTCTTGATCGTCTCGAGCAGCGCGTCGTCTTCGGAGCGGTAGAAGCCCTTGCCCCACCAGACCGTAATCGTCTTCTGCTGCGCAAATGCGGGTGCAGCGGCTGCAAACAGCCCGGCCGCAGCGACCGCCAGTGATACTGCGCCAATAACCTTGGATTTCACGTTTTTCTCCCTCAAACGGCCGGTGTTTTTAACCGGTCGTATAAAACACTAGCGCATGGCCGCTATCCGATCTAGCGGCTTCTTGTCAGACATAGGTCGTGGGGTGTCGGGCGAGAGGAGATGCTTAATGTGCGCATCGATCCAATCGCCGCATCAATTCGCCCTGATCAATTCGCGCCGATCTGCTGGCGCCGCTTGATCGCCGTCCTTAATTGGACTTCGCGCCTTCCTTGGCGTTCTCCGCCGTCGGCGCTTCGGCCGGTGCGGGACGTTTTCCGGTGCCGGTGATGCGCTCAATCGCGGAGCGCACCGCGTCGCCCGGCTTGCGGTCTTTCAGCATGTCGAGCAGGGGCGCAGAGGCCGGCGAACGGCGGATCAGGCTTTCCGGATCGGGGAAGACGAGGGGGTCGTCCCAGGGGCCCTGCACCACGAAGGGCAATTCGAACCCCGACGCGCTGTTGAGGCTGGCCACGCCCTTCATGTCGTATTCGCGCGTCGGCACCGAGGCGGTACCGGTCATGGTGATCTTCGCCGCCGGTCCTTCGACGCGGATGTCCTCGGCGGTGGCGACGCCGTCGGAGAACTTCACCGCGATGGTGAGATTGTCGTAAGGGGTAGAGCCGTTGCGGAAATTGCCGCCGCCGGACAGCGGCCGCCGCTCGAGCCGCTTCAGGAGCTGCTCGGCATTGAAGCCCGCGATCGCGCCGTCATGCCCGGTCACTGTGGCGCTGCCGTCGAGCGACTGCACGAGGCCGAACGGGCTCGAGCCGGACGCGAGGAGCGAGACGTTGATGTTGCCGCGCCCGGACAGCTTGTTGATGCCGAACAGCTCGGAGGCGCAGGCCTGAAGGTCGACGTCGGTGAACTGGAATTGCGCCTTGATGTCGGCGACGGTGTCGGAGCGCGCGATGCCGAACGAGCCCTTGGCGATGCCGCCATAGACCTGGGCCTCGCCGACCGAGAGCGCCAGCGTGCCGTTGCGGAGATTCGCGCCGATCGCGGTGCGGCCGAGTTTCGACGTCCCGACCGTCAGCTTGGCGGCCGACAGGCGCATGTCGAGGTCGGTGGTCGACAAGGCGTTGAGATCGAACAGCTGCCTGTTCCAGTCGCGCGCGCCGCTCGCGAGCAGGCGGAAAGTCGAGATATAGGGGGTGAAGTCGAGCGCGTCGGCTGCGAGCGTCGCCTGCAGCGTCTGCCGGCCGTTATTGGCGTAGGTCATCACGCCCTCGGCGGTGTTGCCGTCGAGCTCGACATTGACGTTGGTGAGCGCGATCGACGCGCCGACGACATTGGCCCGCGCCTTCAGCGCGAAACGGCCGAAGCCGCCGCTGGCGGGCTGCGGCTGGCCGGTCCAGCGCAGCGCGTTGCGCAAGGACGGGCTGTCGATGGTGAGCGTACCCTCCATCATCGGGCTGGTGCGATTGGCGACGCTGCCGTCGAAGGCGAGCTTGAGCGGTGCGCTCGCGATCCGCGCCTTCAACCCCGAGCGCTCGCCGGAGAGGGCGGCGACGAAATCGGAAAAGCTGATCGAGCCGTCGACCCGTTCGCCCCGCCAGTCGAATTGTCCGGTCGCAGCGAAGGAGCGCGAGATCGAGGGCCAGGCCAGCGACAGGTCGATGTCCTCGAGCTTCTCGGTGCCGTGCGTGGCGGCGTCCTCGTAATTGAGCACGCCGTCCTGGATCCGGATCTCGGAGAACGACACTTGATTCTCGGCGCCAGGCTTCATGGTGCGCGCGATGGTCTGGATGAACGGTGTCCAGTTGCTTTCACCGTCCGGCTTCAGGCTGACATGGATGCGCGGCCGCAGCAGCGTCAGGTCGGCGATCTCGAACCGTTGCAGCAGCAGCGGCAGCAGCCGCAGGTTCGCGGTGAGAACGTCGACATGGAGCGCGGGATCGCTGGTGCCGCCGCCCTTCAGCCCGACGTCATGGAAGGAGATGTAGCTTGCCGGCAGCACCGAAATGTCGATCGCGCCTGCGACGTTGACCTCGAGTCCGGTGACGTCGCGGATCTGCGTTTCCACGGCCTTGCGCAGTGCGTCGCGGTTGATGAGCCATGAGGTCGCGATCAGGGCGATCAGCGCCACGCCGAGCAGCGCCGCGATCGGCGTCCCGAGGCGCTTCATTCCTTGGGCCATGGTCAATGGCATGTCCTGATCGAGTTGGTCGCTGGAGCCAGAAGGCGGGCCGGGAAACCTGCGCGCCCCACGCCCAAGGCCTATTGTGTTAAGTGCCCCAACTTGATGGGTTTTCTTGTCGCTTTCAAGGCCGCGGGAACGGTTGCGCCCACGGCTTGGGCAGCTTCTATCACCCAGGGGCGGAGCGGAGAACCCCGTATCATTGACGGCTTCGGACGATTTCGCCTAATAATCGCCGCCACTAAGGCGCGACGCCTGCAAGCCGAAGGTTCACTCGAAGGTAATTTGCATGAACAAGGTCTATCCCGACGCCAAGTCGGCTCTCGAGGGCGTTCTGAAAGACGGCATGATGATCATGTCGGGCGGCTTCGGCCTCTGCGGCATCGCCGAGACGCTGTCGGACGCGATCCGCGACTCCGGCGTCAAGGACCTGACGGTGGTCTCAAACAATGCCGGCGTCGACGGCATTGGCCTCAGCCGCCTGCTCGAAACCCGCCAGATCAAGAAGATGATCTCGTCCTATGTCGGGGAGAACAAGCTGTTCGCCCAGCAATTCCTCGCCGGCGAGCTGGAACTCGAATTCAATCCGCAGGGCACGCTGGCCGAGCGCATCCGCGCGGGCGGCGCCGGCATTCCGGCCTTCTACACCAAGACCGGCGTCGGCACGCTGATCGCCGAAGGCAAGGAAGTGAAGGAATTCGACGGACAGAAATACCTGATGGAGCGCGGCCTGTTCGCCGACCTCGCCATCGTCCATGCCTGGAAGGGCGACACCGCAGGTAATCTCATCTATCGCAAGACCGCGCGCAACTTTAACCCGATGATGGCGACCGCCGCCAAGGTCACGGTGGCCGAGGTCGAGCATCTGGTTCCGGCCGGCGAACTCAATCCCGACCACATCCACACGCCCGGTCTTTTCGTCAAGCGCATCGTCGAGGTCGGAACGGCCAAGAAGCGCATCGAATTCCGCAACACCCGCCCGCGCACGGCAGCTTGAGATCAGGAGACTAAGATGGCCTGGACCCGTGAACAGATGGCTGCGCGCGCCGCGAAGGAACTGCGTGACGGCTATTACGTCAATCTCGGCATCGGCATCCCGACGCTGGTCTCGAACTACATCCCGGACGGCATGGACGTCAGCCTTCAGAGCGAGAACGGCATGCTCGGCATGGGCCCGTTCCCGTACGAGGGCGAAGAGGACGCCGATCTCATCAACGCCGGCAAGCAGACCGTGAGCGAACTGCCGTCGACCTCGTATTTCTCGAGCGCGGATTCCTTCGGCATGATCCGTGGCGGCCACATGGATCTGTCGATCCTCGGCGCCATGCAGGTGGCCCAGAACGGCGATCTCGCCAACTGGATGATCCCCGGCAAGATGGTCAAGGGCATGGGCGGCGCGATGGATCTCGTCGCCGGCGTCAAGCGCGTGGTCGTGGTGATGGAGCATTCGGCCAAGGACGGTCCAAAGCTCCTGAAGCAGTGCAATTTGCCGCTGACCGGCGAGCGCGTAGTCGACATGGTCGTGACTGACCTGGCCGTCTTCACCATCGACAAGCACGGCAGCGGCGGCATGGCGCTGATCGAGCTCGCCGACGGCGTCTCGCTCGACGAGGTCAAGGCCAAGACCGACGCCGAATTCCGCGTCGCGCTGAAGAACACGTAAGGTTTTCGCGAAGGGGGCGCGCATGACGATACGGTCTGCGCGTCCCGAAGACGCCGATTTCATCGCACAAACCATCCTGTCATCGCAGCGCGGCTACCGGCCGCGCGGCTGGTTCGACGTTGCGCTCGGTTGGCCTGAAACACAGTGCCGCGAATTCATCGCGCGCGTCGCAGCCGCCCGCGCGGTGTCGATGTGGCACGTCTCGCAATTTCTGGTCGCCGAGATCGATGGTAAGCCTGCTGCCGCCTTGTGTGCGCTACCGGCGGCCGGCACGGGACCAGCGGCTTGGCCTGCGGTCGAGGAAGTCGCAGCCACGTCCGGACTCGCCGCGGGAGAGCTAGAGGCCATTCGTCAACGTGGCGGCTACACGCGCGCCTGCTGGGTTCAGGGCGGCGAGGGCGATTGGATGATCGAGCATGTCGCGACCGATCCCGCCTATCGCGGCCGCGGCCTGGTGCAGTCACTGATCGCGCATGCGCTGGAGAAGGGGCGAGCGGCTGGATGTGCACGGGCGACAATATCGTTCCTGATCGGCAACGAGCCCGCCGAGCGCGCTTATACCAAGGCCGGCTTTGTCCTTGCCGAGGAGAAGCGCGATCCTGCCTTCGAGGCGATCATCGGTGCGCCGGGCTTTCGCATGTTTGCGCGGGTGATGTGATCGGTCTTGAAAATCAAGCCGCGGTTGCCGCCAATGGCCGGGCGCCTTTGCGCCATGCGGTGATGGTGCAGCCGAAATGGCCGCGAAACCAGCGGGCCATGGCGCTCTGTGCGGAGAAGCCGAGCTGCACGGCGATGTCGGCCAGCGGCCGGCCGGGGTCGTCGATGAGCTGGACCACGAGATCGGCGCGCTGCGCGTCGAGAATGGCCGAGAAGCTGGTGCCGGCTTCGGCGAGGTGGCGGTGGATGGTGCGCCGGGTGCAGGCGAGGTGTTCGGCGACGCGCTCGACCGTGCAGTCGCCGCCGGCGAGCAGGAGACGCACGACCTCGTCGACCTTCTCCTCCCAGCTTGCCGGCCGCGTCTCGATCGCCTCGATCCGCTTGCGCAGATAGCTCGCGATCAGCGGATGCGCGCTCGGGATCCGGCGCTCCATGTCGTGTGCCGACAACAGGATCGAATCGGCCTCCGCATTGAAGGTCACACGGCAGCCGTAGAACTCGCGGTAGCGTTTGCGGTCGAGCGGCGGTGGGTAATGCAGGTGCACTTCCTGCGGCCGCCAATCGCTGCCGAACAGCGACTGGATGATGCGGTGGACGCTGCCGAGCGCCATGTCGATCGACTGGCGCGGCGCGGCCGGCTGCCGGCCACGCAGGTGCAGCGTGACGGTCACGGTCTGCTTGTTGCGGGTGACGTCCAGCTTCATGCCGTCGTGATGGATCGGGATGAAGCGCGAGAAGGCTTCGATGGCTTCACCAACGGTCGCCTGTTCGCGCACGATCAGGCCGACCGCGCCGAAATTGGTCAGCCCGCCGCGTTCAGCAAGCCGCAACCCGAAATCTTCGGCGCCGGACGCCTCGGCCGACAATTCGAGCAGACGGCGGAGACCGGTGACGGCAATGGGCGTGTCGGGCTTGTCGAGGCAGGCCAGCGGCAGCCTGATCTTGCGCATCATGTGTTTGGGGTCGAGCCCGACCGACCGGGCGACCTCCGGGTAATAGCTCAAGCCCGCGCTGCGAATGAGGTCGGTCATGCGACCCGTTCCTGCCGGACATCCCGCAGATGTCCCGAAATGTAAAGTTTCTGTCCCGATCCGTCAAATCCGGGAAATGGGTGGAACATACATAAGTAAAACCGAAGCACGGGCGTGAATGCCGTGCATATGACGGCGCGGCGCGACGAGGCCCCGCTGCCGTCTCGGACCATTTGACCCAAGACATTGCTGGATCGGAATTATGCCGGGGGACATGCTTTCCAAGGGTGAGGTATTCGTCATCGACACCGATGCCGCCTCCCGCGAACAACTTTCCACCGCGCTTCAACAAAGCGCATACAACGTGATCTGCTTCGCCGACGGCGCGTCTCTGCTCTCGGAGGCCAAGGCGCGGATGCCGGCCTGCGTGCTGCTGGAGATGCCGCCCGATCGCTCCGGTCTCGACGTGCTCAAGCGCCTGCGCGAGGAAAACTGCATGGCGCCGGTGCTGGTGACCGCGACAAACGGCAGCATCGCCATGGCGGTGGATGCCATCAGGAGCGGCGCGGCCGACTTCATCGAGAAGCCGTTCCGCACCCGCGACATCGTCGACCGGATCGATGCCGCCATCGACGAGTTCGCGCAGCCGGGCTCCAACCGGCAGCGGTGGTTGCCCGGCTGCGAACCCCTGTCCGCGCGCGAAGGCGACGTGCTCGAGCATCTCGCCGCGGGCCTGACCAACAAGGAGATCGCCCGGCGCATGCATCTGAGCGCGCGCACGGTCGAGGGCTACCGCGCCGGCATTCTGAGGAAGGCCGGTGCGAAGAACGTGACGGACCTGCTTCGCCGCATCTTCGCGCAGGGTTCTACCCCTCAGGATTAAGCGCTCCGTCGCGGGCCTTGCTGCCGCCGCGGCGGCGCCCCACGGAAACCCCAATCGAACCAGTTCCTCCCCTGCCGCGTCCAACCGTGTTGGCGAGGCATTGGATCGCGCGTCCGGCTGGCGGCGGCGATGACTTGGAGGAGGGACTTGATGCGCATCACCGCAAAATGTTTGGCAACGACGAGCCTGGTTCTGGTGACCACGGCATTCGCGTCGTGGTCATGGGCCGCCGAATTGGACGCCACATCGGCGATCGATACCGTTACGGTTTACCCCGATGGCGCGACCGTCACCCGCGTCATCGCGGTGGACCTGCCGTCTGGTGACTCGACGCTCATTGCCAAGGACTTCCCGCTTGGTCTCGACACCTCCTCGATCCGGGTGGAGGGTGAGGGGGGAGCGAAGCTCACCATCGGTACGATCGATGCGCGAACGCCGCGTGCGGCGCCGGTCAATCTGCCGGAGCTGGACAAGCGCATCGAGGCGCTGAACGACCAGCGCGCCGACCTGCAAGGCGCGATCGACTCGGCCATTGCGCGGCGCAAATTCGCGGAGCACTTTGCGGAAGCCTCTCCCGCGGGCATCGGCGACAAGGGCGAGGCGCGGCCGATTGCCGAATGGCGCACGGCCTTTGCCGCCGTTGGCGACGAAATTGCGAGCGCCGATACCGCCGTTCGCGACGCCACGCGCAAGATGCGCGAGATCGATCGGCAGATCGCCCAGCTCGAAGTCGAGCGCAAGGCCAAGCCGCCGAGCAAGCTCGAAGTCCGCATGGACATCGCGGCGCCGGCAGCAACCAAGGCGACGTTGCGGGTCACCTACAATGTGCGTAATGCGCGCTGGCTGCCGCTCTACGACGCCCGGCTCGATACCGGCGCGAAGGACCGCAAACCGCAGCTCGAGCTTGTCCGCCGCGCCGAGGTCACGCAGGCGACCGGCGAGGACTGGTCGAACGTCGCGCTCGGCGTCTCCACGGTCCGCATCGGCCGCGGCGGCAGCGCGCCGGAGCTGAATTCGCTGGTCGCGCAGTATCCGCAAGTGCCGAAGCCGCGGGCGCTGGGCTCAGTTTCGGATTCGGCAATGCCTGCGGCGGCGCCCATGCAGCAGCGCAAGATGGAAACTTCCGCGGCCAAGGCGGCGGACGATATCCGCGAACGCGCCGAAGAGCAGCAGGCGGTCGCCGAGATCGGTGACTTCCAGGCCACCTACAAAATTCCCGGCCGCGTCAGCCTCGGGGCCGCCGAGGGCGCCAAGAGCCTGCGCATCGCCTCGATGACCGTGCCCGCCGATCTCATGGTGCGCGCGGCACCGGTGATGGACCCCACCGCCTTCCTCGAAGCGAGCTTCAAGCAGACCGACGACACGAGCCTGTTGCCGGGCAAGGTCGCAATCTATCGCGACGGGACTTTCGTCGGCCGCGGCAAACTCTCGGCTTCGGCCAAGGACGATATCGTGCGGCTCGGCTTCGGCGCCGACGACAAGGTCAGGATCGAGCGCGCGGTGCTCAAGCGCAACGAAGGTTCGGCCGGTCTCCTGGTCACGACGTCGAAGACCGACGAGCGATCGTTCAAGACGACGATCCGCAATGGTCACGACTTCCCGATCAAGGTCGCGATTGAGGATCAATTGCCGGTCAGCGAGAACGAGGACATCCTCGTCGAGATGCTGCCTGCGACCACGCCGCCGACCGCAAGCAATATTCGCGACCGGCGCGGCGTGCTGGAATGGTCGTTCGACGCCAAGCCCGGCGAGGTCAAGGACATCAACTTCGTCTGGCGCATTCGCTGGCCGAAGGACAAGAGCATGGTGATCGTGCCGGCGGGTTGATGTGCGGCGCCGAGGTGCGAGTTGTCTTTACCTCGTGCTCGCTCACTGTCCGTCATGTCCCGCCTAGTGCGCAGTTACGCACGAGGGCGGGGCATCTAGTACGCCGCGGCCTCACGATTTGATCGCTGGCGCCGCGGCGTACTGGATCGCCCGGTCGAGCCGGGCGATGACCCGCGTTGAGAGAGCGCTGGCTTACTTCGCCTTCAGGAAGTCCGCGACATCGAGCAGCATGAACTCGTCGTCGTCGGCCTTGTTGGGATCGCGGCTGGACGAGAACGGCAGATTGTTGTCATTGCCGACGATGATGTGGGTTTCGTCGACACGATCGACGTTCTCGATGGTGAAGAACGGGAACGTGTAGACGCCGTCATTGAGCGGCTTCTTCGCCTTCTTGTCGGGATCCCTGATCTTCAGGAGGTCGATGTAGCCGATCTTGCGCACGGGCTTGCCGACATTGGCGTCGGTGAGCTCGATCTTGTAGACGCGCTTGAACTTGGCCACGTCGGGGAAGCAGTTCTCGCCGCGGGTGCCTTGCGGGCAGGCCTTTTCGGGCGTGCCTTCGCCGTTGTCGCGCTCGATGATCAGGCCGGCGCTCGGGTCGATCATGTTGAAGTCGCCGATGGCATTGCCGTTCTGCTCGAACACATACTGCCAGTAGCGGCCGGTGAATTTTTCCGCGGCGACGTCGAATTCGAGGATGCGCGAGGCTTCCTTGCCGTCGACCTTCTCCCAGTCCTTTTTCTCGGCATCCCAGAGCGGCCCCTCGAGCAGGCCGTAGAGAAACTTGCCGCCTTTCGAGGCGGCGAAGCCCTCGTAACCCTTGGAGCGTCGGAGGTTGACGTTGGTGTAGGTCGCACCCGGCGCGCCCGGGGTCGCCACCGCCCAATGATCCGGCGATCGCACGGGCTTACCGTCGGCGACCGTCTCGAATACGGCCAGAATCTTGCCGGTCTTGTCGGCCTTCAGGATGTAGGGGCCGAACTCGTCGCCGATCCAGAAGGTGTCGCCGATAATCTGGAAACCTTCGGTGTCGAAGTCGGAGCCGGTGAGGTAACGCCTCTCGGTGTCTTCATGCACGATGCGGAACGGCACGCGTCTGTCGGGATCGTGCAGGAACACGGTCTCCAGCCGCTCGATCTTGCCGCCGGCCCAATCCATCCTGTAGCGGTTGAGGTACAGCATCGAATCTGGCGAATTGGCGCGCGCGCCCATGCCGTTGTCGGTGATGACCCAGAAAGTGCCGTCCCCCATCGACTTGATACCGGAATGGCCCTGCAGCGGCTGGCCCTTGAACGGCAGCGACACGCCGGTGGCCCGCTCATAGGACTTGCCCATCACCGTGCCGAGCGCGTCGACCCGCTTCCCGGTGGTGTATTTACCGGATGTCTTGAGATCGGCGGGAGCATCAGCCGGCGCGTCGATGAACGTGGCGGCCGGCATCACGACGTGGCCGGCGAGCTTGGCGGGGAATTCGCCTTCGCTCTGCGCCAGCGCGGAGCTCGCGGTCAGAATGATCGTTGCGACGGTACTAAGCAAAGTCGCGCGCATGTGCGTCTCCTGTTAACGGAGGCCGTCTTATGCGGACCGCGCATTGCAGTTTTGTGAAACCGGGCCAAACGCCGCAGCCGACAGCTACTCCTTGACCGCGCCCGTCAGCGACGACACGTAGTAATCGACGAACAGCGAGTAGAAGATCGCAACCGGCAGCGAGCCGAGCAGCGAGCCCGCCATCAGCGCGCCCCACTGATAGACGTCGCCGGTGACGAGCTCGGTCAGGATCGCGACCGGCACCGTCTTGTTGGCGCCGCTCTGGATAAAGGCGAGCGCGTAGATGAACTCGTTCCAGGACAGCGTGAAGGAGAAGATGCCGGCCGAGATCAGGCCGGGCACCGCCAGCGGCAGCGTGATCCGCCGCAGGATCTGGAGCCTGGTGGCACCGTCCACCAGCGCGCATTCCTCGAGCTCGTAGGGGATCGACTTGAAATAGCCGATCAGGAGCCAGGTGCAGAACGGCACCAGGAAGGTCGGGTAGACCAGGATCAACGCAAGCGGGCTGTCGAACAGGCCGAACTGCACGACCACGGTCGCGAGCGGAATGAACAGGATCGACGGCGGCACGAGATAGGCCATGTAAATGCCGAGGCCGACATAGGGACTGCCGCGGAAGCGCAGGCGCTCGATCGCATAGGCGGCCAGCGTGCTCGCGATCAGCGACAGCGTAGTCGCCCCGACCGCGACCAGCATCGTCGTCCACAGCCAGCGCGGATAGGCGGTGTCGAACAACAGGTGCTTGATGTGGGCCAGCGTCGGCGAGGAGATCCAGAAAGGGTTGTGCTCCCGGTAGTTCATCAGCTCTGCGTTCGGCTTGAAAGACGTGATCGTCATCCAGTAGAACGGAAATAGGAGGATCAGCACGAAGCAGCCGAGCGGCAGATAGATCATCATCAGCCGCCGCAGCCCGGAATCCCAGGCCATGGTGTCCGGCGGCGTGGTGGCGACGGCGGCCGGCTCGGCGGCGGTATCAGTCATTGCTCTCTCCCTGCTGCCATTTGCGGCGCGCCAGGCCGAAATAAGAGAACAGCGTTGCGAACACGAGGAACGGGATCATCGACACCGCAATCGCCGCGCCCTCGCCGAGCTCGCCGCCCGCAATGCCGCGCTGGAAGGCCAGCGTTGCCAGCAAATGGGTTGAGTTGCCGGGGCCGCCCCGGGTGATGGCGTAGACCAGCTGGAAATCGGTGAAGGTGAAGATGATCGAGAAGGTCATGACGATCGCGAGGATCGGCATCATCATCGGGAAGGTGATGTAGCGGAACCGCTGCCAGGCGCTGGCGCCATCGAGCATCGCGGCTTCGTAGAGCGAGGGCGAAATGGTCTGCAGGCCCGCCAGCAGCGAGATCGCGACGAAGGGAATGCCGCGCCAGATATTGGCGGCGATCAGCGAGAAGCGCGCCGGCCAGGGCGAGCCGAGGAAGTCGATATTGGTGGTGCGCCAGTGCAGCACGTCGACCAGAAGGTAGGAGATGATCGAGAACTGCGGATCGTAGATCCACCAGAACGCCAGCGCCGAGAGCACCGTCGGCACGATCCAGGGCATCAGGATGATCGCACGCAACAGGCTCTTGAACGGAAAATGGTTGTTGAGCAGCAGTGCGAGCCAGAAGCCGAGCGCGAACTTTCCAAAGGTCGCGATCCCCGTGTAGACCACGCTGTAGAACACCGCGTTCCACCACAGGGAATCGGTGAGCAGATACTGGAAATTCTCGAAGCCGACGAAGACGCCTTTTCTGCCGATCGTCGTGTCGGTGAAGGCGAGCCAGATGCCGAGGCCGAGCGGATAGGTCAGGAACACCGTGAGCAGCCCGATCGCAGGTGCGAGGCACATCACGATCAGGAACGGCTTGTAGTCGAACAGGCGCACCAGCCAGGAGGGTTGCCGGTGCACGAGGGCAGGAGAAGAGAGTGTGGTCACGGACATCGGTTTGTTGTCCCGTCTCTGAAAGTCACCAGGCCCGTCACTGCGAGGAGCCCGTAACAAAATTGCGAAGCAATTTTGCACTGGGGCGACGAAGCAATCCAGGCTGTAACTGGGAAGACAGGCTGGATTGCTTCGCTTCGCTCGCGATGACGCGCTTTTGGCCAGCGCTACTTCTGCCGCCGGAAGTACCGCTTGCAGCGCTGCTCGGCTTCCGCGGCTGCGGCTTCCGGCGTGGCAGCGCCGGTCGCGACGGATGCGAACATCTGAATCAGCACGTAGTCGGCGCTGACGGCACCGGTCGCGGTCGAGATCGGGCCAGCATAGCCGTCATAGTAGATGGTGTTCATGGTGTCCTTGAAGATCTTGATCTTGGGATCTTCGCTCCAGACCTTGGCCTCCGCGTAAGCCGCGAGCGGCTGGGCCCAGTAGCCGGAATTGGCGTTGAGCCACGGCTCGTACTGGTCCTTTTCCAGCATGTATTGCAGGAAGGCCTTTGCGGCGTTGGGGTACTGGCTGTGCTTGAACAGCATGGCGTTCAGCGTCAGGCCCGCCATCGGCGAGACCTTGGCGACACCCTTCGGCAGCAGTTGATGTTCGCTGTCGTCGGCGATCGCCTTGGTCGCCGGATCGTTCTTCAGTGAAAAATACAGCGAGACGCCGTTGGCGGTCAGCGAGATCTCCTGCGCGGCGTAGGCGCGGTTGTTGCTGACGTCGTTCCATGACGTCGTGCCGGCGATGAAGGTCGGATAGAGCTGTTTGACCCAGTTCAGTGCGGCGATCGTCTCCTTGCTGTTGATGACGACGTTCCCCTCTTCGTCGAGCAGCGCCGCGTTGTGCGACCACAGCGCCCAGTTCGCAAAACCGTTGCCGTCGCCCTTGGCGTTGCCGAGCGCCAAGCCGGCCGGCTTGCCGGCCTTCTGAAGCTTCTGGCAGAGATCGAGGATTCCGGCATGGTCTTCCGGCACCTTGTCGAAGCCGACCGATCGCAGGATCGACTTGCGGTAGATCAGCGGACCCGCGGTCGCGCCGAACGGCAGTCCGATCCAGGCGTCGCTCTTGTTCTTCTTGCCGTAGCGCTGCGCCAGCGGCAGCCAGCCGCCGTACCGCTTGCCGACATAGTCGGCGACGTCGGTCAGCTCGATCAGCTTGTCGATATAGATGTGCGGCGCATCGGAGAAGCCGATGATAATATCGGGGCCGGCACCGGAATTCGCGGTCACCGCGGTCTGCTGGTTGATGTCCTCCCAGCCGACGAAGTCGACCTTGACCTCGACCCCGGTCGCCTTGGTGAATTTGGCCGCATTGGCGCGGAACACGTCCTCGTCGGCCTGGACGAAACGTACCGGTCGCAGCATGCGCAGGGATGCGCCTTTCTCGATCGGCAGTTTCGGTGTGGGGACGTCCGCCGCCCTGATCGCGGATTGCGCATTTGCCGGAGCACCGGTTGCCGCGATTGCCGCAGCGGACAGGCCCAGCGCCAAGGCATCACGACGTGTGATGTCGTTCCTCATCGGTTCCTCCCTATATGTTTCCCTTCCCGGCGTTGATCGCCGGTGAAGGGTCTTTCCGGTTGCCGGCGCGCCTTCGCGGCCGTCCCGTCTAGCTGTTCGGGCCGCGGTCCATGCTGACAGGCTGCCAGCGGCGGAGCGCGGTGTCTTGCAGCACCGACGGATTGACGCAGCTTACCGGCCACATGCCCTGAAGCACCAGTGACAATTCGTAGCCCACCCGGCGCTTGCGCGCCTCGTCAAACCGTGCCGAGGCGGAGGCGACGTGGGCGGTCAGGGTGACATTGTCCATGCCGAGCAGCGGATTGTTGTGCGAGGGCGGCTCCTTCTCCAGCACGTCGAGGGCGGCATGGGCGATCCAGCCCTCCTGAAGCGCCTTGATCAGGCTTTCCTCGTCCACGGTGGCGCCGCGACCCGTGTTGATGAAGACGGACCCCTTCTTCATCTGCCGGAAGTGCTTCTCGGTGAGCATGTGATGCACCTCGGGCCGGGCGGGGGCGTGCATCGAGACGAAGTCGGATTGCGACAACACCTCGTTCAGCGTCACCGGAATCACGCCGTGGTCGGACATCAGCGTTTCCTGGATGAAGGGATCGTAGGCCATCATCCGCAGGCCGAAGGGAGCTGCGCGTTTCGCAACCGCACGCGCCACGCGGCCGAACGAGATGAAGCCGAGCGTCTGGCCCATCAGCCGCGGTATCTTCGACAACGCCGGCCGGCCCTCGGCCCAGCGGCCGCTACGCACCATCCGGTCCTGCTCGACCAGCCGGCGGAAGCCAGCGAGCAGCAGCATCATGGCATGGTCGGCGACCTCCTCGATGAAGGTGTCGGGGATGTTGGTGACGGGAATGCCGCGCGCGGTCGCGGCCTTGATGTCGACGCTGTCGACGCCGACCGAGCCCAGCGTGATGACCTTGCAGCTCTCCAGCGCGTCGATGATGGTCTTGGTGATCGGGATGCCCTTGGCGTAGATGGCGTCCGCTGTCTTCGCGGCGGCGATGAACCCGGCCTCGTCGGCCGGCGCCTCGACGATCTCGGCGTCGATCGGATCGAGCGCCTCGCGCTCGTAGGAATAATCGCTGCTCGCGACCGTGAAGCTCGCGCCCTTCGGCGTCACCACCCTGTATTTCGGCATGTCCTGCTCCCGATTTGGTTTCTTGTTGTGACCCATGCTTTGCGCGGGCCTTTGCGTCTTTTACGCGAAATCGAGGAGGTCGCGTACAATTCCCGGTTGTCATTGAGGCGATTTATACGACTGGTTCGACGTCTTCTCCGGGCTTCTACGGGGCGCCCCGTAACAGCTTGCTAAGGGGTCACCCCCTAAAGGTTAATTTGATTTCGATCGATTCACTCGCGCGTCCTTATCCCTGTGTTGCCGGAGCATCCCGTGAAATTAAGCAATATGAAGATCGCCCCCAAGCTCGGCATCCTCGTCGGCGTCACCTTGTTCGGACTGTGCATTTCCGGGATCCTCGCCGGATACCTGATGAAGCAGGAGATGGTGAACGCGCGCATCGATCAGGCCAAGGCGATCGTGGAGATGGGGCGCAACTACGCCGCTGCCCTCAAGAAGCGGGTCGACGCCGGCGAGCTGACGAAGGATGCGGCGATGGCCGAGATTCGTCGCTACGGCAATGCAATGACGTATGACAACGGTGCGGGCTATTTGTTCGGCACGTCCTATGACGGCATCACCCAGCTCGCGCCCGATCCGAAGCAGATCGGCAGCAACCGCATGGATGTCGTGACCAACGGCCGCAAGCTGTCTGCCGAGTTGATGGACGGGGTCAAGGCCAATGGTTCGATCCTGCTGTATTATGAATATGTGAAGCCCGGCCAGGAGAAGCCGATCCGCAAGCTCGGCTACGCGGTCGCGGTCCCCGGCTTCGACATGTATCTCGGCACCGGCGCCTATCTCGATGATATCGACGCCAAGATGGGTCCGGTCTACTGGCTGCTCGGCTTGGCCATGCTCGGTATCGTCATCGTCGCCGGCAGCGTTGCCTGGCTGATCGGTCGCAGCATCAGCCGCCCGCTCGCCCTGCTCGGAGCCCGCATGAAGGATCTCGCCGAGGGCAAGCTCGACGGCGACATTCCCGGCGTCGGCCGTGGTGACGAGGTCGGCGCAATGGCGTCGACCGTCCAGATCTTCAAGGACAACGCTGTCCGCATCCGCGACATCGAGAAGAGCGAAGCCGATGCCAAGGATCGCGCAGCGGCGGAACGTCGCAGCGTGATGGAGGGCATCGCCAGCGACTTCGAACGCAGCGTCAATGGTATCGTCCGCTCGGTCTCCTCGGCTGCGACGGGCATGCAAGCCACTGCGCAATCGATGACCGCGACCGCCGGCGACGCCTCGTCGCGTGCGGCGACGGTCGGCGCGGCCTCGCAGAGAGCGTCGGGCAATGTCGGCACGGTTGCCGCGGCTGCCGAAGAGCTGTCGAGCTCGGTTGCGGAGATCTCGCGCCAGGTCACCCGCTCGACCGAAGTGGCGAGCCGCGCTGTCAACGACGCCGAGCGTACCAATGCCACGGTGCAGGAACTCTCCACCGGCGCCGAGAAGATCGGCGAGGTGGTCAAGCTGATCCACTCGATCGCGGCACAGACCAATCTGCTCGCCCTCAACGCCACCATCGAAGCGGCGCGCGCCGGTGAATCCGGCCGCGGCTTCGCCGTCGTCGCTTCCGAAGTCAAGGCGCTCGCCAACCAGACCGCCAAGGCGACCGAGGAAATCTCCGCCCAGGTCGCGGCGATGCAGACATCGACCAGCGATGCGGTCGCCGCCATCGGCGGCATCACTCAGACCATCGCCGAGATGAGCGAGATCACCGCGGGCATTTCAGCATCGATCGAGCAGCAGGGCGAGGCGACCCGCGAGATCGCCCGCAACATTCAGTCGGTCGCGGCCGGATCGAACGAGATCAACGCCAATATCGGCAGCGTCACCTCGGCCGCGGAAGCGACCGGCACGGCGGCAAGCGACGTGCTCACCAACGCTCGCGAGCTCGACAGCCAGTCCGGCGCGCTGCGCAGCGCAGTCGACGGCTTCCTCGCCAAGGTGCGCGCGGCGTAGGTCGCCACACCAAAGCGACGCCATCTCCTCTATCGTCATGCCCGGGCTTGTCCCGGGCATCCACGTTCTTGGACACCGGACGCTTTGATCGACGTGGATGGCCGGGACAAGCCCGGCCATGACGGAGAATGCCGAGCGCGCGGCTTTCGCGAGCCCCTACTGCTTCTCGATCCCTGCCTCGCGGATCAGCTTCTCCCACAACACCAGCTGTTCGTTCACGAACGTGCCGAGCTGCTCGGGCGTGCCCGAAAACGCGTCCATGCCGAGGGTGGCGAGCTGGGCCTTGATCTCCGGCTTCTCGACGATCTTCCGGATCTCGGCGTTGAGTCGCGTCACGATCTCCTTGGGCATGCCGGCGGGGCCAAAATAGCCCTGCCACGACGAGATGTCGAAGTCCGGCACGCCGGCCTCCTGCATCGAGGGCAGGTTCGGCACCAGCGACGAGCGGTCCTTCGTCGTGACGGCGAGCGCGCGTAGCGCGTTGCCCTGGACATGCGGCAGGCCGGTCAGGATGTCCACGAACATCATCGAGACGCGGCCGCCCATGACGTCGTTGAGCGCCGGCGGCGAGCTCTTGTAGGGCACGTGCAGGAGGTCGAGCCCGGCATTGTGTGCAAAGGTCGCCCCCGACACGATCGCCGAGGACGAGCCCGAGGCGTAGCTCAGCTTGCCCGGATTGGCCTTGCCGTAGGCGATGAGCTCGCCGACGGTCTTGGCCGGCACCTTCGGGTGGATCACCAGCATGAAGGGCAGGTCGCCGGTGCGCGCGATCGGGGTGAAGTCCTTGACCGGATCGTAGGTCAGGCTTTTGAGCAGATAGGGATTGGCCGAATGCGTGGTGTTGGTGGTCACCAGCAGCGTGTAGCCGTCGGGCGCGGCGCGCGCGACATAGGTGGCGGCGATCATGCCGTTGGCGCCCGCCTTGTTCTCGATGACGATGCCGACGCCGAGGGCCTGCGACAAATGCTGCGAGATCAGCCGCGTCGTGGTGTCGGTGCCGCTGCCGGCGGCGAACGGCAGCACCAGCGTGATGTTGCGGCTCGGATAATTGTCGGCCTGCGCAGCGGACGCGGCGGCGAGACAAAGGGCGCCCGTGCCGATGGCACGCAGGTTTCGGATCAACGCTGAAAGCATGTCTGGTTGTTCCCTCTTTTTTGGTTGGCGGGGAACCTAGCGTCTCCTCGTCGAAATCGGAAGGCGCGAGTTTGTCGCCTCGTCTCGCGTCGCGGAATTACTTCACCGCAGAACCCTGGCGCGAGGCGATCACGACGCCGGCGAGCACCAGCAGGTAGCCGATCAGGTGGAAGGGCTGAATCTTTTCGCCGAGCAGCAGGATCGCCATCGCCGAGCCGAACACCGGCACCAGATGGAAGAACGGCGCGGCGCGGTTCGGGCCGATCAGCGCCACGCCCCGGTTGAAGAAGAGATAGGCCAGCGTCGAGGGAAAGATCAGGATGTAGCCCAGCGTCGCTAGCGTCACCCCGTCGAGTTGCAGGACGCGACCACTCCAGGCCTCCCAGATCGCGGTCGGCAGCAGCATCGTCGCGCCGCAGCAGGTGGTGAAGGAGAGAAAGGAGAGCTGGTGGATCTTGGGCCGCCGCGGGATGAAGGCAGAGTAGATCCCGAACGCCACCAGCGAGGAGGCGAACATGATGTCGCCCCTGTTGAAGCTGATGCTCGCGAGCGCGGCGAGATCGCCGCGCAGGATGATGATCAGCACGCCGAGAAGCGAGATCCCGATGCCGGCGAGCTGCGCACCGGTCAGCCGCACGCCGAACAGCACCAGCGACCACAGCGCCACGAACAACGGTCCGGCCGACTGGATCAGCAGCGCGTTCAGCGCTTCCGTGTACTGCATCGCCCAGTACGAGATCGCGTTGTTGAAGGCAAAGCCCACCAGCGACAGGAACAGCATCAGCGGCAGGCTCTTGCGCAGATTCGGCCAGTCGCGCTTCAGATGCGGCCAGGCGAAGGGCAGGAGGATCAGGAACACGCCGAACCAGCGGATCGTGGTCACCGTCAGCGGCGGCACATGCGCGCCGACGTGGCGCGCGAGCACGATGTTGCCGGCCCAGAACAGCGAGCTCAGGCTGAGCAGCAGATAAGGCTGGTTGTTGAGCCAACTGGCCGGATTGGAGGCCGGTGGCGCGGGCGAAGCGATCGTCATTGGCGTTGCATACGAGCTTGCGCCGGATTTGCGTCGTGACACAAGTCATGCGACCGCAATGCTACAATGCAGGCATGACCAGAGGAGGCGGCATTGGCGGTTAATATGTTGAACATCGATGGCCTTGATCGGCTCGATCGGCATGCACCGGTGGTGATGTTGAACCTGATGCGCTTCCACGCGCACTCCGGCGACGGCGACGGTTCCGGCTGGGACGCCTATCTGCGCTACAGTGCGGTCACAGTGCCGATGATCAAGGCACGCGGCGGCACGCTGCTCTGGACCGGCGAGGCCAGGGCCGTCGCGCTCGGCCCGCAGCAGGGCAACGACTGGGATTTCGCGGCGCTGGTCTATTATCCCACCGTCACGGCTTTCATCGACATGATGACCTCGAAGGCCTACGAGACGGAGGCTGATCCGCACCGCGTCAACGCCTGCGCCGAGCACGTCATCATTGCGACCAGCGAAGCGTACAGCAAGTTCAAGATGAAGTAGCGCCGCCTGCTGCCGGCTTACTTCAGCCCGTCCACAGCCGCGTGGCACGCCGTCTGCAGCAAGCGACAGACCTCCTCCGTCGACCGCTGCCGGCTCAGCGCTGCAAACGTCGGATAACTCGTCAGCACGAAGATCAAATCAACCGTGTCCCGCATGGCGCGCTTTGCCGCGTGCTTGCCCACGATCCGCGACAGCAGCGCGGTCAGCAATTCGCGCCGTCGCTCGTTACGCTCGATCAGCGCCTCGCCGAATTCCGGATCGGTCGCGATGGCCTGGTTGAGCCCGCCGATGGCGGGATCGCGCCCCCAGAACGTACAGAAGATTTCGATGACGCGGTCGAGCGCGGCGCGCGGATCCGCCATCGTCATCACCTCGGCCAGTTCGAACAGTCCGCCCTGGTGCGCGATGTCGTCGAACACGGCCTCCAGCAGTCCCCGCCGCGATCCGAACTGGTTGTAGACCGTCAACCGCGTGACACCGGCCGCCTTGGCGACCACGTCGAGGGAGAAGCTCGCAATGCTCGCGTCCTCGCGCAGGAGCCGCGCCCCGGCCGCGATGATGCGCTCGCGCGTCGCCGCCGCCGCGGAAGCCCGCGCGGAGCTCACATAATTGCGCTTCGGCATCGCCTTGCCATTCTGTTGACGTATTGACTATACATGTAGTATATCTAATTTAGAAGCCGGTTCGGAGCTTGCCATGCAAACTGCCCTCGTGATCGCCTTGTCACTTCATGTGTTGTCGTCCGTGTTCTGGGCGGGATCAAGCTTTGCGCTGGCCCGCATCGGCGGAGTTGCCGGTGAGCAGCTGGTCTTTCCACAACTCGGCGCGGCGACGATTGCCATCCTGACCGGCGGCTATCTCGGCCATCTCGTTCATTCCCACAGCTTCGGCACGACCGAGCAGGTGCTCGCCGTCGGTGCTGTCTGTGCACTGATCGCGGCCGCTATTCAGGCTGTCATCGGTCCTCGTGCGCTCGCGGCCTTGCGTCGCGGCACCGGCAAGCCGGAGGACCTCCGTGCACGTATCGCCGCCGCCCAACGTGCGGCGGCCGGCCTGCTGGGCATGGCCGCGCTCTGCATGGGCGCCGCGCGCTACATTTGAATGCAGTCCAGGGAGGAGTGTTGAGAGCTCCCTGTTCCCAATGTCAGACCATAGCGCGGCTTCCAGCCGCTTTCGAAGGAAAAGCAATGTCCAAGATGATTCTGGTCAACCTGCCGGTACGCGATCTCGCCGCATCGACTGCGTTCTACGTAGCCCTGGGTGGCGCGGTGAATCCTCAATTCTCCGGAGCAAATTCGACGTCGCTCATGTTCACGGACGCGATCGGCGTGATGCTGCTGACCCACGACCGGTATCGTGAATTCACCAGCCGCGAGATCGGCGACGCGCGGCGCCACAGCCAGGCTATGTTCGCTCTCACGGTCGACGACCGCGATGCCGTCGATGCAACGCTGGCGCGCGCGGTGGCTGCGGGCGGTCGCGCCGATCCCAATCCGGCGCAGGATCTCGGCTTCATGTACAACCGACACATTGAAGATCCCGATGGCTATGTTTGGGAGATGGTGTGGATGAACCCGTCGACAAACGCTTGATCGCAGCCGATCGAACCGGGCCCCAAGCCTAGCTCGCCTGCTTCCGTGACGCCACGAACACGCCGGCCAGCACCAGCGCGAAGCCGATGAAGTGGAACGCCTGCGGGTGCTCGCCCAGAAACGCCATTGCCATGATCGAGCCGAACACCGGCACGACATGGAAGAACGGCGCGGCGCGGTTGGCGCCGATCAGGCGGACACCGCGATTGAAGCAGAGATAGGCGAGCGTCGAGGGGAATACCGCGACATAGAACAGGGTCAGGAGGTTCGGCCCGTCGAGCTTCATCACGGGACGCGCGGACAACTCCCAGATCTCCAGCGGAAGGAGACAGGCAGCACCGCAGCCGAACGTGAAGGCGAGGAACGACAGGCCGTGCATCGGCGGCCGCTTCAAGGTCAGCACCGAATAGAGCGCGAAGATGATCAGCGCGACGACAAAGATGAGGTCGCCCTTGTTGAAGTCGATGTTCGACAGCGTGGTGAAGTCGCCATGCAGCAGGATGATCAGCACGCCGCACATCGACAGCAGCACGCCGAAGGCCTGCGCTACGGTGAGGCGGACGCCGAGGATGGCGAGCGACCACAGCGCCACGACCAGCGGCGCGGCGGATTGCAAGAGGAGAGTGTTGAGCGCCTGCGTATGCTCCAGCGCCCAATATTGCAGCGTGTTGAAGGCGCCGATGCCGGTGATCGAGAGCGTGACCATCAGGCCGAGCCTGCCGCGGATCGCGGGCCAGTCCTGCGCAAGGTGTTTCCAGGCGAACGGCAGCACCAGCAGGAAGGCGAAGAACCAGCGCAGGAACGACAGCGTCACCGGCGGGATGTGACCGGCGGCGAGCCGGCCGACGATGGCATTGCCGGCCCAGCACAGCGCGGTGATGCTGAGCAGCAGATAAGGCTGGTTGGCGATCCAGTTGTGGCCGGACGTGGCGGCGCCGGTGGTCTCGTCGGTGGCGGACATTGGATTGTTGTGGCCCCGCGTCATGCGCCAAGCCTCCAGCCCGGTGGCCCCCGGGCCGGTTCAAACCCGGCCCCGTTCAAAGACACGGAAATCGAGGTTGCATCAACGGGGGCCGGATGCATCGCGACCATGCAGCGGCGGAAGCAGCCTCTCACGCTTTGGTCGAAGCATTGCACCCGCCGCGAAGGTTTCTGGATTTTCAGGGGATATCAAAGGCTTGGGATGCGCTCGCGGCCTCGAAAAAGTCCCGTTCTTGCTTGCCTAGAGGGGCTGCATCCTTTATCCGGTTGGCTGCCTCGCGTTCGAGCGGCCCCGGCCGTGATTGGGCTGGGCGCATCTGACAGATTGCATAGGGATTACCCGCGAATGGCCAATGTTGTCGTCGTCGGCGCCCAGTGGGGCGACGAAGGAAAGGGCAAGATCGTCGACTGGTTGTCGGAGCAGGCGGACATCGTCGTCCGTTTCCAGGGCGGCCACAACGCCGGCCACACGCTGGTGATCAACGGCAAGACCTACAAGCTGGCGCTGCTGCCCTCGGGCGTGCTGCGCGAGCAGAAGCTGTCGGTGATCGGCAACGGCGTTGTGTTCGATCCCGCCGCCTTCCTCGACGAGGTCACCAAGCTGCGGTCGCAGGGCGTCGCGGTCGGCCCGGACAATCTGCGGGTCGCCGAGAACGTCACCCTGATCCTGCCGCTGCACCGCGAACTCGACGCGCATCGCGAATCCGCCAATGCGGCGACCGCGATCGGCACCACCCGCCGTGGCATTGGCCCGGCCTACGAGGATAAGGTCGGCCGCCGCGCCATCCGCCTGATGGACCTCGCCGATCTCGACACCCTGCCGCACAAGATCGACCGGCTGCTGGCGCATCACAACGCATTGCGCCGCGGCCTCGGCCTGCCGGAGTTCGACGGCAAGGAGATCGTGAAGGAATTGACCGCGCTCGCGCCGCAGCTCTTGCCCTATGCCGAGACGGTGTGGCGGCTGCTCGACATCAAGCGGCGCGAGGGCAAGCGCATGTTGTTCGAAGGCGCGCAAGGCGCCCTGCTCGACGTCGATCACGGCACCTACCCTTACGTCACCTCGTCCAACACGGTGGCGGCGCAGGCGGCGACCGGCTCGGGCCTCGGCCCCGCCGCGGTCGGCTATGTGCTCGGCCTCTGCAAGGCCTATACGACCCGCGTCGGCCAGGGCCCGTTCCCGACCGAGCAGGACAACGAGACCGGCCGCAAGATCGGCGAGCGCGGCCGCGAGTTCGGCACCAATACCGGGCGGCCCCGCCGCTGCGGCTGGTTCGATGCGGTTCTGGTTCGCCAGGCGGTCCGGACCTGCGGCATCAACGGTCTGGCGCTGACCAAGCTCGACATCCTCGACGGCTTCGATTCGATCGAGGTCTGCACCGGCTACAGGCTGGACGGCAAGGAGATCGATCATTTCCCGGCGGGCGAGGGCGCCCAGGCCCGGGTCGAGCCGATCTACGAGACCATCGAGGGCTGGAAGGAGCCGACCGCCAATGCGCGGTCCTGGGCCCAGCTGCCGGCCCAGGCGATCAAATATGTCCGCCGGATCGAGGAATTGGTGGGGTGCCCGGTGGCGCTGCTTTCCACCAGCCCCGAACGCGAGGATACTATCCTGGTACAAAATCCGTTTGAGGCTTAACGATCTCTTACCGGGACGCGCGTATAATTGAGTAGAAATGGCTGATTACTACCCGCTGATCGCCCGCGCTATTGCCGCCCTGGACCCCAACGCTCCCGGCGAGAGCCGTCGCGCGCTCTACGAGCGGGCGCGCACGGCGCTGATCGCGCAACTGCGCAGCGTGCAGCCGCCGCTCTCCGAATCCGAGATCACCCGCGAGCGCCTCTCGCTGGAAGAGGCCGTCCGCAAGGTCGAATCAGAGGCGGCCCAGCGTGCCCGCGAGGCCTCGCGCCCCGGTGGCGGCGCCCGCAGCAGCGGCAGCGGCGACGCCTTCCGCCGTGCCAGCACCCGCGCCACCGAGGGCAACTCGCCCGCGCCGCAAACCGCTGCCCCGCCGCGCACCCGTCCGGCTCCGCCGCCGCCGCGGGCTGACCGGCCCTCCTTCAATGTCGATGACCAGGGCGACGCCCCGCGTGCGCCGCGGGCCCCGCGTTTCGACGCGCCGCGGCAGCCGGGTCCGCCGGCCCAGTCGTCGATGCCGGAGCCTCCGCCGGTCGGACGTGATCGCGCTGGTGGGCGCCGTCCGCCGGACATGGGACCGCCACCGCCGCTGCCGCCCGCACCGGGCGTGCGCGGCTTCCGCGACATCACGGCGGACGCCAACGAGCTCGGCGGCGCCGCCGCGCAGGCCAACCGCGCGGCGCGCCGCACCTACGCCAACGTGCCCTCGCCCTCGCCGGAATTCGACCGGCTCGAGCCGAGCCTGGAGAATCGCGGCGCCGGAGCCGACGCGCCGTATTCCTACGACGAATCGATCGAGGAAGCTGAGCGCTACGCGCCGCCGTCGCAGCCGCCGTCGCAACGTCCGCACATCCCCGTTCTCGACCGCGAACCCAAGAAGAAGCGCGCCCGCACCGGCCGCGCCTTTCCGTTCAAGAGCGCGATCGCCGTCGGCATCGTGCTGATCCTGGTCGGTGCCGGCATCCTGTGGGGCAAGCAGCTGGTCCAGACCGCGACCAACCTGTTGAAGTCTTCGCCGACGCAGGTGGTGGAGGCGCCCAAGGATTCGTCTCAGCCGCAGAGCAAGCCCAAGATTCCGGATCGCGTCGGCCAGCCCTCGGCCAGCGACCAGCCGGTCGCGCCGGTGGCGCAGAAAGTCGTGCTCTACGACGAGGATCCATCCGATCCGAAGGGCAAGCAATATGTCGGCTCGGTGGTGTGGCGGCTCGAGCCGATCAAGGCGTCGGGCAACCAGAAGGCCGACGTCGCCGTGCGCGCCGACATCGAGATCCCCGACCGCAAGTTCAAGATGACGATGTCGTTCCGCCGCAACACCGACTCCTCGCTGCCGGCGAGCCACACCGCGGAGCTGACCTTCGTCCTGCCGCCGGACTTTCCGGGCGGCGGCGTTTCCAACGTGCCGGGCATCCTGATGAAGTCGAACGAGCAGGCACGCGGCACGCCACTCGCAGGCCTCGCGGTCAAGGTCACCGACGGCTTCTTCCTGGTCGGCCTCTCCAACGTCGATGCCGACCGCAGCCGCAACGTCCAGCTGCTGAAGGAGCGCTCCTGGTTCGACGTGCCCCTGGTCTACGCCAACCAGCGCCGCGCCATCATCGCCATCGAGAAGGGCGCTCCCGGCGAGCGCGCCTTCAACGACGCCTTCGCGCAGTGGGGCGACTAGATCTCTACCCCGTGAGACCTTGGCCTGCATGGTTCGAGACGCCCGCCTTGGCGGGCTCCTCACCATGAGGGTTCGATATCTCGCCGCGAAACGAGACCTCATCCTGAGGGCCCGCCCCTTGGGCGGGCCCTCACGATGGCCGCAGATACGCTCTCTCTATTGCGCGGCTGCTTCCCGCTTGCGCGATCCTGTCGCGGCGGCATGCTCGCGGTCCATCACGGCGCGACAGCCCGGGCTGACCTGAGCCTTCTTCTGCACCATGCAGGCCCTGATCCGGGGAATGTCGGGGATCTCACTGGAGCACAGCCGCATCGCATCGCCCGAGCACATCTGCTGCGCTTCGGACGAGAACGCGAAGCTTGGCGATGTCGGGATTGCGATGGCGGTGGTGGCGAGGGCGAAGAGAGTTGCGATCGTCTGATTGCGTGTCATGCAGAATGCGTCCCCGAGTTCCGTGGGCTTGAGCCACTTGGTTTTGGGGCGCCGCACGCGGCTTGACCTGCCGCATGTCTCAGCCATCACGCCGGGACCTCAATCCCGCATGTGGTTGCTCGATCTCTGGTGATGTTCGAATCGAAAAGTGCTGCGCCGCCCGAGCCAAGTATGCGCCATTGTTGCGCGACCGCAATGGCAGGCAAAAAGGAATTCGCAATTGTTGCGCGCACGTCACGCACAACGCGACTCGCGTGCGATCAGATCAACCGATCGGAGGATACGCTCGCTTGTTCCACATCGCTTGCGCCAAGCGCTGCATGCTCTTCGACCGCCGTAACGCCCTTTGCCGTGAGCTCGAACAGATCTCCGTCCTTCATCACGTAACCGTCGGCGATCAGCTCGCCTATCTTGCCGTGCCGGTCGTCGGCAAAGGCGATGGATTGGCTGATGTCCCTGAGGATCGAGAGCTGTTCGTCGCGCAACATGGCTTCACTCTCCGTTCGCCGGGGATGGTTCCGGTCCTCACATGCCGTGGCTCTGAAAGACCTTGCTGCAAGACCGCGACAGTTTGGCCCGGTTGGCTTGCAGGCAGGCCTGCACCGCACCGTCATTGCCGAGGTCCTTGCGGCAGAAGCGCGAGGCGTCCCGCGAACAGGCCTGCTGCTCCTGCGGCGAACCCATATGGCCTTGTGCGAGAGCGGGCGCGTTCGACAGGCCGCTCACGGCCGTCAGTGCGATCGTCGCCAGGAAGAACAGTTTGCGGGACATCGGCGGCTCCAAATCTGACAGGTGAATTTCAAGTCCGTCGCTATGCCGCTTGTTCCCAGCGCAGAGCCCGCCCCTCCCGCTATTCAAGGTTCCCGCGGCGCTGCTATAGTAAGGTGAAGGATGAGGGTGCCTGATGAAACGCTATCTCGTGTTTGCGCTGGTCGGCCCGTTCGTGGGCGGGTTCCTGCTGCTGCTGACGACGACCTATCAGTCCGGCTATTGGACCCAGACCAGTCTCGCTGAGGTCGGCAAGCTGTTCGCGGTGTTCTTCAAATCCTTGCAATACAGTTATCTGTTCGGCTTCCTGCCCTCGCTGATGATCGGTGCGGTCGACGATATCCTGGTCCACGTCCGCCGGATCGGCCCGGTGCTGCGGATGCTGCTGGTCGGCGTGTTCGCCTTCATCCTGGCCTCGCTGACCTACAGCTCGCGCGGGCCGGACTCGGGCGCGGTGCAGTTCATCCTGTACGGCCTCGTCGGGTTCGTGCCGGCGGTGATTTCATCCTGGCTCGTGCATAAATATGTCGCGGAGCCGCAGCCGGCGGCGGCACAGACTTGAGGGCGCGACCTTCAATCACGCCGCAGCAACCTCCGCCGCGCTGGCGCGTTCCCTACAGGCCATGACCATGTCCGATGACGATATTCTTGCTCCGCGTCGATCCCGTTCGGGAAGCCGCTCGGGTGCGGCCTCTTCGGGCACCGACGGGCGTGGGCCGATCATCGATCAGGACGGTCACGAGATCCGGCCCGAAACGCTGGGGCAGGGCTTTCGCGAATTTCGCTTCGAGTTCGGGAAGGACAGTCCCTTCGCCGGCAACCCGTTTGGCAATCTAACGCGCGAGCAGCGGATCGCGCGGATCGAGGCGATCGCAAAGCTGCTCGACGTCGCCTTCGTGCTGCCCGGAACCAACATCCGCTATGGCATCGATGGGTTGATCGGGTTGATCCCCGTCGTCGGCGACATCATCACCACCGCGATCTCGCTCTGGCTGGTGCAAGAGGCGAGGGCGCTCGGGGCGCCCTGGTACATCACCGCGCGCATGCTCGGAAATGTCGCCCTCGACGGCGTCGTCGGCATCGTCCCGTTCGCGGGCGACGCATTCGACGTCATGTTCCGTGCCAACATGCGCAACGTGCGCCTGCTCCGCCGCTGGCTCGACAAGCAGCCTCGCATCTGACACGCCCCAAAACGCAAAAAGCGCGACGGCCTTTCGGGCCATCGCGCTTTCAGCGCACATCGGAGCGCGTGACGAAAACTTACGCCGCGTCGGCGGCGTCGGTGCTGGCTTCCACCGGCTTGCGGTGGCGGGGCAGCGGGAAGGCTTCGCTCTCATAGAGCGACCGGATGCCGTTCTGGTCGAAGCGCGCTTCCTCGACCTGGAGATAGGCGCCGTTCAGCGAATCCGTCGGCAACTGCTCCATCGCGAACTGGACGGCTTCGGCCGCGGTGCCGAACCGGCGATAGGTGAAGCCTGCACGCTTCTTCTTGCGGATCGCAGCGGGGAAGAGTTCGGCGGAAGTGTTGAAGTTGAACGGACGCAGTGGACGCATGGTCAAAGACCTCGTGATCTCTCTGGGGCTTTAAGCGCGTGGGGTTGGGACGGGCAGAGGCCACGATTGAGTGGGCGCCGCACATGTCATTTTCGTCCTCTAATATAGCCCGTTTTGACAAAATTGCGACCCCCGCGATGCGAGATGATGAATCTGCGCATGGCAGCTCCGCAGCCCGGGAAATTGCAGGAATATCAGCGACTTGAATGGTCTACAGCTTGCCAAGGAGCAGCAGCACGAGCAGCACCACCAGGACGAGGCCGCCGATCCCCATGCCGGAATGACCCATTCCGTAGCCGTAGCCGCCGAAGCGGCCCGACAGGCCGCCGACGAGATAAATGATCACCAGGATGATCAGGATGGTCCCAAGCGTCATGGCATCCTCCCTGGCGGCCGCCGCCACGCCATGGCCAGCCGCACCACCAGGGAAGAAAAGCACATCGCGGCGCCGGGTTCCATGACGGAACTCGGCGCCGCGCAAGGTTTATTTGGGTTCGAGCTTCAGCGCGGCGGAATTGATGCAGTAACGCAAGCCCGTCGCCCCCGGGCCGTCGGGGAAGACATGGCCGAGATGACCGCTGCACTTGGCGCACAGCACCTCGGTACGGATCATGCCGTGGCTGACGTCCCGCTCCTCTTCGATATGGCCCTCGACGGCGGGTTGGGTGAAGCTCGGCCAGCCGCAGCCGGAATCGAACTTCGCGTCGGACTCGAACAGCACGTTGCCGCAGCCGGCGCAGGTGTAGGTGCCGGCGCGGTGGTCGTGCTCATATTCGCCGGAGAAGGGACGCTCGGTCGCCTTCTCGCGCAGCACCGCGAATTGCATCGGCGACAACTCGCTGCGCCATTGCTCTTCGCTCTTGATGACCTTGTCGTCCGTGGTTTTCGTCTTGGTGTCGGGCATGGGTCTCCCGTTTTTTCAGTTGGTGGCCTTGCTGGCGCTCACCAGCGTCGGCTTCTCGATATAGTTATCCGCGAACAGCTTTTTCAGGTTCTCGACCTTCGGAAGGTCGTTGTAGGCGATATAGGGCTGGTTCGGGTGCAGGGTCAGATAATCCTGGTGATAGGCCTCCGCCGGATAGAATGCCTCCAGCGCGCCGACCTTGGTCGCGATCGGCTTGCTGAAGACCTTGGCGCCGTTGAGCTGGGCGATATAGGCCTCGGCCACCTTCTTCTGTTCGTCGGACGTGGTGAAGATCGCCGAGCGATATTGCGGACCGGTGTCGGGGCCCTGCCGGTTGAGCTGGGTCGGGTCGTGCGCCACCGAGAAGTAGATCTGCAGGATCTTGCCGTAGGAGATCTTCTTGGGGTCGTATTTGATCTCGACGGATTCCGCGTGGCCGGTCCGGCCGCTCGAGACGGTCTGGTAGTCGGCCGTCGCCTTGGTGCCGCCGGCGTAGCCGGAGACCGCGTTGACGACGCCCGCGGTGTGCTGGAACACGCCCTGCACGCCCCAGAAGCAGCCGCCGGCGATCACGGCGGTCTGGATCCCGCTTGCGGGGGCCACATCAACGGCAGGAGCGGGGATCACGACCGCATCCTCTGCGGCCCGGGTCGGCGCGGCAAAGGCCAGCGTCAGGGCGGTGGTTGCGGCGAGCAGGGACAGGACGGCAGGTCGGCGCATGGCGATCCTCTTTCGGAAGGTCTGACAGTCTAGGGCGGTTGGGGCCGGGCGAACAGCCTGCCCGGCATTTTCGGACATTCGAGATACGGGCGGACCGGGCGATTGTTACGGCCGGAGGGACACGAGCCCGTGAAACGCGCCGCCTCCAGCGGCCCGGCTTGGCGACGACCGGAACTCCGCGCTAGATGAACCGGCGCGATCGGTGATCGACTTAAGAGAATCGTGGCTGGAGCTGACCTGACAACATGCTGCGCGTGGCATCCCTGACCCTCGTCGTCGTGCTCGCCATCCTGGCCGGCTGGAGCTCGCTCGCGGCGGCCGAACCGCAACCCGGCGACGACCTCGCCATTTGCCGCGACCGCCAGGCGGATGCACAGGCGAGGGCGCAGGCCTGCGACAAGCTGCTCAACGCCGACCGGCTCACCGGCAAGGACAAGGCCATCGCGCTCTCCGTGCGCGGCAATACGCTGATCAACAAGCGCGACTACGTCCACGCCATCGAGACCTTGTCCATGGCCGTCGACCTCGATCCCGACAACGTCGTCACGCTCAATTTGCGCGGCCTCGCCTATGAGCGGACGGGCCAGGACGACCATGCGATGACGGACTACAACCTCGCGCTCCAGAAGCGCCCGACCTACGGTGTCCCCTACAACAACCGCGGCGTCATCCAGTTGCGCCGGGGTGCGCTGCAAAGCGCGCTCGACGATTTCAACCTGTCGATCAAATACGCGCCCAGGTTCCTGCTCGGCTACACCAACCGCGCCCGCGTGCGCACGCTGATGCAGGATTTTGACGGCGCGATTGCCGATTTCGCGGAGGCCGAGAAGATCGAACCGGCCGCGCAGCAGATCACCGGCAACCGCTGCATCACCTATGGCATGATGGGCAAGTTCGACCAGGCCTTCGCCGACTGCAACGGCCTAATCGAGAAGCAGCCGAAGAACACGTACGCGATCAACAATCGCGCCGACGTCAACATGTTGAAGGGCGATTTCGAAGCCGCGCTGAAGGACTACAATACGGCGATCCAGATCAACCCGAACAACGTCCGGGCACATTCGGGTCGCGGCCAGATCTACGAGCGCAAGAAGGATCTCGCCCAGGCCCGTGCCGACTATCGTGCGGCGGCCTATTCGCTGACGAAGTTCGACGAACTTGACGTCGCGCGCGCCCGCGCGATCGCGCAGGAGCGATTGGCCGCGCTGACCCCGCAGCCGTCGGCCGGATCCACCGGGCGCCGTGTGGCGCTGGTGATCGGCAACGGTGCCTACAAGAACGTCCACGCCTTGCCCAATCCGCCACGCGACTCGAAAATGATCGCAGCCGCGCTGCGCGATGTCGGCTTCCAGACCGTGATATCCGTCAGCGACCTCACCCGCGACAAGTTCTTCGAAGCGTTGCAGACGTTTGCCGCCGAGGCGGAGAAGGCGGATTGGGCGGTGGTCTATTATGCCGGCCATGGTTTCGAGATCGGCGGCGTGAATTATCTCGTTCCCGTCGACGCCAAGCTCGCCGCCGACAGGGACGCCGAGACCCAGGCGGTCGCGCTGGAGCAGGTGATCGCGGCGGTGGGCGCTGCGCGAAAAGTGCGTCTGGTGATGCTGGATGCCTGTCGCGACAATCCGTTCGCGCCGACCATGCAGCGCACGCTGTCGCTCAAGCTCGTGGACAAGGGTTTTTCCAACATCGAGCCGGGCGCCGGCTTCATGGTGGTCTACGCCGCCAAGCACGGCGAGACCGCGATGGATGGCGACGGCGGCGCCGACAGCCCGTTCGCCACCGCGCTCGCTCGCGAGATCAAGATGCCGCGCGTCGAGATCCGAAAACTGTTCGACATCGTTCGCGACGATGTCTGGCTTGTGACCAAGCACGAGCAGCAGCCGTTTTCCTACGGCTCGCCGCCGGGGCGCGAGGATTTTTATTTCGTCGCGGGGAAGTGAACCGCGATGCCGGTGCCGTAGGGTGGGCAAAGCGAAGCGTGCCCACCGTTTTTATTGCGTCTGTGGAGAGATGGTCGGCACGGCGCTTTGCGCCTTTGCCCACCCTACAGCAGCGCGGCTTTACACCACAATGCTCAGCCGCTTCGCCGCCCGCGTGATTCCCGTGTACAGCCACCGCGCGCGGCTCTCCTGAAACGCAAAACTCTCGTCGAACAGCACGACGTCGTCCCATTGCGAGCCCTGCGACTTGTGCACGGTCAGCACGTAGCCGTAGTCGAACTCGTCATAGGGCTTGCGCTGCTCCCAGGCGATCGCCTCGACGCCGCCCTCGAAGCAATCGGCGCGCACCGAGACCTTGGTCACCTTGTGGCCGAGATCCTCGTCCGGCGACAGTCGCATGCTGAGAATGCGGGATTTCGAGCGCGAGGTGTTGCGCGACTTCACGCGCCACAGCCCGCCGTTGAACAGGCCCTTCTTGCGGTTGTTGCGCAGGCAGACCAGCTTGTCGCCGGCGACGGGGAAGACGTCCTCGATGTTCTGGCGCTGGCGCACCCGCATGTTGTACGCGCGTCGCGTGTTGTTGCGGCCGACCAGCACCTGGTCCGCGGCCATGACGCGATCAGGGTCGAGCTCCTTGCGCGACACCACCTCGCTCTCGCCGTAGCGGCCGATGTCGAGCTCGCGGCCCTCGCGGACGTCCATCGACATCCGCACGATCGGATCGTCCTGGGCCTGGCGGTGCACCTCGGTCAGCATCGCGTCGGGCTCGGTATTGGTGAAGAAGCCGCCGCCCTGGATCGGCGGCAGCTGCGCGGGATCGCCCAGCACCAGCAGCGGGCAGTCGAACGACATCAGGTCGCGGCCCAGTTCGGCATCGACCATCGAGCATTCGTCGATCACGATCAGCTTGGCCTTGGAGGCCGGGGCGTCGTCCCACAGCTCGAAGCTGGGCTGCTCCTCACCGGATTCGCGGGTGCGGTAGATCAGCGAATGGATGGTGGAGGCTTCGTCGCACCCCTTGTTGCGCATGACCAGCGCCGCCTTGCCGGTGAAGGCGGCGAACTTCACCTCGCCGTCGACGCCGTCGGCGATGTGCCGCGCCAGCGTGGTCTTGCCGGTGCCGGCATAGCCGAACAGGCGGAACACCGGCGGCGTGCCGTTGCGGCCGGGTTTGGCCTTGAGCCAGTCGCCAACGGCCTTGAGCGCGGCATCCTGATGCGGGGTGAATGTGGCCATGTCTGTCTTGAGGAGGGGGCGAAAACGGAGCGATTCGCCAGCCCCAAAACTAACCATTCGCACCGCTGGTTCAAGCCGGGCGGGGCGCCCTATTGCCAGCCGGGAACGCCGCGCATGTCGGGCAGATGGTGGGCGATGCCCTTGTGGCAGTCGATGCAGGTCTTTTCCTTGGTGAACAGGAAGCGCTGGTGGGCGACCGAGGCGCGCGGCGACTGCTTGGTGATGTCCATGGAATCGGCGCTGTGGCAGTTCCGGCATTCCAGCGAATCGTTGGACTTGAAGCGCGCCCATTCATGCGCCGCCAGTTCGAGCCGGTGATCCTGGAATTTCTCGCGGGTGTCGATCGTGCCGAAGATCTTGCCCAAGACCTCCTTGGAGGCCTGCATCTTGCGGGCGATCTTGTCGGTCCAGTTGTGCGGCACGTGGCAATCCGGACAGGTCGCGCGCACGCCGGAGCGGTTGGCGAAATGGATGGTCGACTTCAGCTCGGCGTAGACGTTGTCCTTCATCTCGTGGCAGCCGGTGCAAAATTTTTCGGTGTTGGTCAATTCCAGCGCGGTGTTGAAGCCGCCCCAGAAGATCACGCCGGCCATGAAGCCCGCCAGCACCAGCACGCCGAGCCCGAACACCGAGCTCGGACGGATCAGCACCTGCCAGAGCTCGCGCGCGAAGTCCCAGCTTCGCGCGACGAAGCCGCGTCTGGCCTTCAGTCCCTCGCCGGGTTCATCAGCGGTCGTCGTCATCGGCGGCCACCGGGGCTTGCGCGCGACAGCAGCGTGTCGATGTCGGTGAAGTCGTTGCTGACGGGCGGATTGGCGGTGTTCTGCGGCACGTGGCATTCCGTGCAGAAGAAGCGGCGCGGCGAGATCGAAGCCAGAAACTGGCCGTCGCGGTCCATGAAGTGGGTGATCGAGACCATCGGCGCCTGCGATTCCGCGATGCGCGCCCGCGCATGGCAGGACAGGCACTTGTTGCCGTTGAGGTCGATCTGATAGCCGTCGATCGTGTGCGGGATCACCGGCGGCTGCTCCGGATAGTTGCGCACGGGTTGGCCGATCCTGTTCACGCCCATGTACTTCATCGCGATCTGGGCGTCTCATTTCCCGAACGGCGGCTGGTCCCGCAGCTGGCCACCGGTGCTGCCGAATTTCCCCCTGACCCATCTCTGGTTCATCTATGTGCTGCTGGAGCTTTATGTCGTCGTGCTGCTGCTGCGCGGCGCATTTGTCTGGCTAAATGCGTCAGGCAGGTGGCGAGCGGTGATTGACCGCGTCTTCGCCGGGATCATGAAAAGTCCGCTGGCCCCCCTTGTTCTGGCAATCCCGATCGGCGCCGCCTTCTGCCTCGACCAACGCTGGATCAACGTGATGGGCGTGAGGACGCCGGATCAATCGCTCGTCACCAACGCGCAGGCCTGGATTGGCTTCGGCACCGCCTTCGCGATCGGCTGGCTGCTGCATCGGCAGATCGATCTGCTGCGACTGATTGAGCGGCGCTGGCTCCCGCATCTTCTGCTCGCAATCACTCTGATCCTGATCAGTTTCGTGCTGGTTGGGGCGATGACGTCCGCGCCGGGTGCACCGAAACTGCCTTTCGGCTTCGCCACGCTCCGGCTTGTCTCCGTGATCCTGTATGCGCCGGCGATATGGATTTCGACCTTTGCGGTCATCGGCCTCGCGCTCCGCTTCATGTCCGGCTTCAGCCCGACCTGGCGCTATCTCGCCGATGCATCCTACTGGCTCTATCTGATCCATCTGCCGATCGTGATGGCGCTGCAGGTCGCGCTGTCGCAGCTCGACTGGCCCGGTCTGATCAAGTTCGGTGTTCTTCTCGTGGTCGCGCTTCCTCCGATGCTGGCGAGCTATCATCTGCTGGTGCGCTTCACCTTCATCGGCGTGGTCCTGAATGGCCGCCGTGCCGAAAAGCACCTTCTCCCGCAAGGCGGAATTGCGACTGCGTAGACAGCGCCGCCCCGCCCATTAAGATGCCCGCAACAAAAACATAAACGGCAAGAAAACTTGCAAGAAAACCTGCAAAAAAACTGGGAGAGACGGCGTCATGAAGTTCGGCATCTTCTATGAGCTGCAACTGCCACGGCCGTGGGTGGCCGGCGACGAGCTCAGCCTCTATCAGAACGCGCTCTCGCAGATGGAACTCGCAGACAGCCTCGGCTACGACCACGCCTGGGTTGTCGAGCATCACTTCCTCGAAGAATACTCGCATTCGCCCTCGCCGGAATCGTTTCTCGCAGCCGCGAGCCAGCGCACCAGGAACATCCGGCTCGGCCACGGCATCCTCCAGCTCACGACCAACCACCCCGCACGTGTCGCCGAGCGCGTCGCGGTGCTCGATCTGCTCTCCAACGGCCGCTGCGAATTCGGCATGGGCGAGAGCGCCTCCATCACCGAGCTCACGCCGTTCGGCCGTGACATGGAGACCAAGAAAGAGGTGTTCGAGGAGGCCGTCGCCGCGATCTTCCCGATGTTCAAGGACGCAGGAAGCGAGCACCACGGCAAATATTTCGACATCCCGTTGCGCAACGTCGTGCCAAAACCGGTGCAGAAGCCGCATCCGCCATTGTGGATGGCCTGCTCGCAGCTGCCGACCATCGAGCGCGCCGGCCGCCATGGCTTTGGTGCGCTCGGCTTCCAGTTCGTCAGCGCAGACGCCGCGCACGCCTGGGTTCACGCCTATTACAACGCCATGACCAAGCGTCTCGCCAAGCTCGCCGACTACGAGATCAACCCGAACATGGCGCTGGTGTCGTTCTTCATGTGCGCAAAGACGGACGAGGAGGCGCGTGCGCGCGCCGACGGCGCCACCTTCTTCCAGTTCGCGCTACGCTTCTACGGCGCGTCGCAGAATCGCCAGCGTCCGGCGCCCTATACCGTCAACATGTGGGACGAGTACAACAAGTGGAAACGCGACAATCCCGAGGCGCAGGAGGCTGCGCTGCGCGGCGGACTGATCGGCTCGCCCGAGACGATCCGCAGGAAGCTGAAGCGCTTCCAGGGCTCGCATATCGACCAGGTCATCCTGCTGAACCAGGCGGGCAAGAACAGCCACGAGCACATCTGCGAATCGCTGGAGCTGTTCGGCCGCGAGGTGATGCCGGAATTCCAGAACGATCCCGCGCAGGCGGCCTGGAAGCAGGGCGTCATGAGCGGCGAGATCAAGCTCGAGGAGATCGACACGCAGGCGTTCACCGACCGCTATGGCAAGCTCGCGATCAACGTTCCGCCGGCGAAGGCGGCGGCGGGGTAGGGTCTTTCGCCGCTGCGGCCGGCTGAGTTTATTTGGATTCGGTTTTCGTCTGGATGTTCTGAACGGCTCCGCCCACCGGAGTCCACTGCACGCGGCCATCCAAAGCGGAGAAGTTTAGACCACCGCCGGTCCCGAAGAGAACCATGTGACCCGAGCTGACGGAGTCCACAGCGAGCGTCGCACGGGGAAGTTTTGCAGCATTGTACATCGTCAAGGACGCATCCTGATGATCGTTCAGGGACAGCACTGCCCGCTGACCCTGCTCCGTATCGAGGAGCGACACCGAAGGTACGCCATCCTGGCGAAGCCCGATGCTGAGACGCACCTTCTCGCGGCTATCCAAGAGCGAGATGTGCGGCGTTCCGTCGGAAGTGGATGAGATCAAGGCGACGATTTTGCCGGTGCCATTTCGCAAGGCAATTGTTTCCACAGACAGGGTCTTGGCCTTGACTGTATCGGCATTAGCGGTCGCATGCCATTGCGATGAAATGATCGCCGCAGCCGCCAGGATCGTAGCCCCCAAAACGCTCCAACTCATAGCCTTCAGCGACCGGTCCTGCCGCTGGATATGCGATGCGAGATTTTCAAGCGTGGGTTCGACCTTGAACATAGCTGCGCCTTTGCCTTGGAGTAAGCTTCACATCCGAGCATACCCTGCTGGGTGCGAATTCTGCTAACCTAGCAGGGGATGCCGGCAAAACACTGTCGAGACAGTCACCTCAGCGGCCGCCCGGAAGGTGATTGCGCTGGCACGATGCAGAGTGCCGCAACTGCCTTGAACGCTCAGTGACCGATATCACGGGCGCTTTGATGGAGCGCATTTGCCGCCGTATATTGCTTCGCGGGGCTTCTCAGTCAGAACCTCTACAGGCAACTCCATCGATGATATCGTATCGGCCTTCGGCCGCAGCGAGTGATCCATGGAGTGGTCATGGCGAAACACAGGATCTATACCACCAGCTTCGCAAGCGTTTACCCGTTTTACGTTGCGAAGGCGGAGAAGAAAGGGCGCACCAAAACGGAGGTTGATCAGGTCATCTCCTGGCTGACAGGCTATGGTCAGAACGAACTGGAAGCTCAACTGGAGCAGGGGACGGACTTTGAAACCTTCTTTGCGAAGGCCCCCAAGATCAATCCTTCGCGAACCCTGATCACAGGCGTGGTTTGCGGCGTCCGGGTCGAGGACGTCAAAGAACCCACGATGCGAGAGATCCGCTACCTGGACAAGCTGATCGATGAGCTGGCGAAGGGAAAAGCAATGGACAGGATTCTGCGCAAAAGTGCTTCCTGAGCCCCTTCGTCCGCCGGCTCGGCGACGTGGCAGGAGATATCGGGCGACACCCGCCTTCCGCTGCGCGGCCATTGCTGATAAATTTCGTCAAAAGGCGATGGGGAGAAAACGATGCGCCCTCACGGGACGCCCGCAAAGCCGGCGGCTGGCGATGTCACACCCGCGGTGCTTGCCATCGGTCGTCCGGATTTTCCTGATGTCCTGATCGATACACTGCGTCGGCAGGCCGGGGTCGGGCATTGCATGGTGTTCGCGCTGAGCCGCGCGGGCGCCGCACACTGCCTGCTCGATGCCGGCAACATCCCGATCGGCGGCGATCTCGGCGCTGCCTATGCCGGCCAGTTCCACCAATCCGATCCCAACCGCGATGCGCTGTTCGAAGGTGAGGGCCGCGCCACGCTCGTGCTGCCCGCCTTCGCGCCGCGCATGTACGGCGCCCGCTACCGAAAAATGTTCTTTGTGGATTCCGGCATCGTCGACAAATGCGCGACCGCGATCTGGGTCGACGACACCTGCTTCTACGTCAATTTCTATCGCATCGCTGTCCAGGGCCGCTTCAGCGCCCCCCAGCGTGCGCGGCTTCAGGCCATCGCACCGGCCATCAGTGCGAGCGTGGCACGCCATTTCCAGCACGGCTCGGCTGCGACGACCGAGCAGTCTCTCGCCGCGCTCTTCGCGACGCGCGCGCCGCTCGCCAGCCTCACCCCGCGCGAGCAGGACGTTTGCCGGCGCATCCTCTCCGGCTTCAGCTCCGAGGCGATCTCGCAGACGCTCGGCATCAGCCTGCATTCGACGCTAACCTATCGCAAGCGCGCCTATGAGCGGCTCGGCATCTCGTCACAAAGCGAGCTGTTTGCGATCGTGCTGCGCCTGCTCGCCGGCCCGCGCAGCCTGAACTGAAGCTGTCCCAATCGCTGGGGACAGACGGCGCCTCGTGAAGCCGCTAGCCTTGGCGGCTAACCAGCAATGGAGCGAAGCTTGAGCACCGCGCCGCGCATCGACATCGACCCGGCCGCATTCTGGGCCGATCCCTATCCGATGCTCGCCAAGATGCGCAAGGAGGCGCCGATCGCCTTCGTGCCGCAGCTGGGCTCGACGCTGCTGACCAGCCGCGACGACATCTCGATCTCCGAGAAGCAGATCGACGTGTTCTCCTCGCACCAGCCCGCGGGCCTGATGAACCGGCTGATGGGCCACAACATGATGCGCAAGGACGGCGAGGCGCACCAGGTCGAGCGCCGCGCGATGTTTCCAACGGTGTCGCCGAAGACGGTCAAGGCGCACTGGACCGCGCTGTTCCAGGCCCATGCCGATCGCATCATCGACGCGATCGCGCCCGGGCGGATCGATTTCATGCGCGACTTCGCGTTGCCGTTCTCAGGCGAATGCCTGAAGTCGATCACCGGCCTCACCAATATCGGCTTTGCCGACATGGACGCCTGGTCACAGGGCATGATCGAGGGCATCGCCAATTACAGCGGCGACGCGGCCGTCGAGGCGCGTTGCCATGCGGCGACGTCGGGCATCGATGCCGCGATCGACGACATCCTGCCGGTGATGCGCAAGCATCCCGACCAGAGTATCCTCGGCGTGCTCCTCGCGTCCGGCATGGCGATGGAGAGCGTGCGCGCCAACGTCAAGCTCGCGATCTCCGGCGGCCAGAACGAGCCGCGCAAGGCGATCGCCGGCACGATGTGGGCGCTGCTGAGCCATCCCGACCAGCTCGATCTCGTGCGCAAGGGCGAGGTGACGTGGCTCCAGGCCTTCGAGGAATATGCCCGCTGGATCTCGCCGATCGGCATGTCGCCGCGGCGCATCGCAAAGCCGTGGTCGATCCGCGACGTCGCCTTCGAAACCGATGAACGCGTATTCCTCATGTTCGGCTCCGCCAACCGCGACGAGAAGCACTTTGAACGCGCCGACCAGTTCGACGTGCGGCGTGATACGGCCAAGAGCGTCGCGTTCGGCGCCGGTCCGCATTTCTGTGCCGGCGCCTGGGCCTCCCGCGCCATGATTGCCGACGTCGCACTGCCGACCTTGTTCGCCCGTGCCGGCCGGCTCGAGACCGCCGACGACGAGCCGGTACGGATCGGCGGATGGGCCTTTCGCGGGCTGCAGAATCTACCGGTGAGATGGCTGCATTAGGCCGGCAGGGACCGGTCCATCCGCAACGCCGCCACGATGCCATCCTGCTCCTGTTTTGCCCGACGAGTCAAGGTCAATTTCGGATAAGCGTAAGTCATTGTTTTCGCGCGCCCCGGCTACTGTGCATGGGGTTGTTTTCGCGATTTTTAATTTCTCGGCTCGGTTGCGTGCGTTTTTCACATTCGCGTGCGGAAAAATATCCCCTGCGTTCGCTCCGTGGATCGAAAGATTAATCATGCGCTCCGCCAGGTGCGCAGTGCATGCATCGCTATTTTTCCGCGCGTCTCGACACCTCCGATAAGCCGCCCCATCATTCCCGAGCACGAATGAAGGACGGCCGCACGCGGCCGGGAGTGTCGGATGCAACGTCGGGATTTTCTCAAACTATCCGTTGGAACTGCGGCAGCCGCCGCATTCGTTTCGCACGCCAACGCGCAAGCAACGTCACAAGGCGCGGTGAAGGACATTCGTGTCGGCTACCAGAAGACCGGCGTGCTGGTTATCACGCGTCAGCAGGCCGCCCTGGAAAAGCATTTCGCGCCCCTGGGCATCGACGTGAAATGGGTCGAGTTCTCGTCGGGGCCTCCGATGATGGAGGCAATGAATGTCGGTAGCATCGATTTCGGCGCGGTCGGCGACTCCCCGCCGGTGTTCGCCCAGGCCGCGGGCGCGGCGATCGTCTATGCCGCCGGCCAGCCCATCACCAACGGGCAGGGCATCCTGGTGCCGAAGGATTCGCCGATCCGCGGCATCGCCGACTTGAAAGGCAAGCGCGTCGGCTTCACCAAGGGCTCCAGCGCCCACAACATCGTGGTGCAGACGCTCGAGAAAGCCGGCCTGACCTATGCCGATATCACGCCGGTCTATCTGACGCCGCCGGATGCCGGGCCCGCCTTTGCCAATGGCAGCATCGAGGCGTGGGCGATCTGGGATCCTTACTTCGCGATCGGCGAGACCAAGCAGGGCGGCCGCATCCTGATCAATGCGCGCGACGTCACCAAGACCAATTCCTTCTTCATCGCCAACCGCGATTTCGCCAGGAATCACGGCGCCATCCTGCAACAGATCATCGATGTGACAACCGCCGCCGGTCAATGGGCCGAGCAGCACCGCGACGCGGTCGCCAAATCGCTCGCCGCGATCACCGGCGTCCCGCTGGACATCCAGACCCTCGCCGCCAATCGCGCGAATTTCGTGGTCGGCCCGGTCACCGACGACATCGTCACGACCCAGCAGGGCGTCGCCGACCGCTTCCACAAGCTCGGCCTGATCCCGAAGCCGATCGTGATCCGCGATATCGTCTGGCGCAACCCGGCAGCCTGATCGTGCCAACCAATCTCCCCATCTCAAAGGGTTTGAACATGAGGCGTATCATCCAGCGTCTGATCGCGGCCATCGTGCTGTCGATCGGCATCGTCGCCGCCGCGGTCGGCACCTCCTACGGACAGGACAAGGTCGTCCGCATCGGCTACCAGAAATACGGCAAGCTGGTGCTGCTCAAGAGCAAGGGCACGCTGGAGCCGAAGTTAGCTGCCGACGGCTACAAGGTGGTGTGGACCGAATTCCCCTCCGGCCCGCCGCTTCTCGAGGCGCTCAATATCGGCGCGATCGATTTCGGCAACACCGGCGAAGCCCCGCCGATCTTCGCGCAAGCCGCCGGCGCGCCGATCCAGTATGTCGCCTACGAGCCGCCGGCGCCGAAGGGCGAGGCGATCCTGGTGCCAAAAGACAGCCCGCTGAAATCGGTCGCCGACCTCAAAGGCAAGAAGGTCGCGCTCAACAAGGGCTCCAATGTCCATTACCTCCTGGTCAAGGCGCTGGAGAAAGCCGGCGTCAAATATTCCGAGATCGAGCCTGTGTTTCTGGCGCCGGCCGATGCGCGCGCCGCCTTCGAGCGCGGCGCAGTCGATGCATGGGTGATCTGGGATCCGTTCCAGGCCGCCGCGGAAGCCGCCACCAGCGCCCGCACGCTTACCGACGGCACCGGCATCGTCGCCAACTACCAGTTCTATTTTTCCTCGAAGAAATTCCTCGAAGCCAATCCGAGGATTGTCGACGCCGTGCTGGCCGAGCTGAGCGCGGTCGACGATTGGGCCAAGGGCGATATCCACGCGGTTGCCGAGCAGCTGGCGCCGTCCATCGGCCTGTCAGTCCCGGTGGTCGAGGTCGCGCTGAAGCGGCAATCCTACGGCATCAAGCCGCTGACCGATGCCGTCATCGCCGATCAGCAGCAGGTTGCGGACGCGTTCTTCGCCCTCAACCTGATCCCCAAATCCATCAAGATTTCCGACGTGGCGCGGAAGCCAGGATCATGAGCAAGCACATGAGCAAGCACATGAGCAAGCAAACGAACGCCAACATCCTCTGGTTCCTGCCGACCCACGGCGACGGCCGCTATCTCGGCACCGGCATCGGCGGCCGCGAGGTCAATTTCAACTATCTGCGCCAGATCGCGCAGGCCGCCGACCAGCTCGGCTATTTCGGCGTGCTGCTGCCGACCGGGCGGTCTTGCGAGGATTCCTGGATCGTCGCCTCCTCGGTCGCGCCGTTCACCGAGCGGCTGCGCTATCTCGTGGCGGTCAGGCCCGGCCTGCAATCGCCGAGCGTGGCCGCGCGCATGACGTCGACGCTGGACCGCATCACCAACGGCCGGCTCCTGGTCAACGTCGTCACCGGCGGCGATCCCGTCGAGAGCAAGGGCGACGGCATCTTCCTCGCCCATGACGAGCGCTACGAGGTCACCCGCGAGTTCCTCAACGTCTATGGCGAGCTGCTCGCTGGCAAGACCGTCAACGTCGAGGGCAAGCACATCCATATCGAAGGCGGCAAACTGCTGTTTCCGCCGGTTCAGTCGCCGCGTCCGCCGCTCTATTTCGGCGGCTCGTCGGATGCCGGCATCGACGTCGCCGTCGACACCGTCGACAAATATCTGACCTGGGGCGAACCGCCGGCCTTGGTCGCCGAGAAGATCGCGAGGGTGAGGGAGGTCGCAGCAGCTCGCGGTCGAAAACTATCCTTCGGCATCCGGCTCCACGTGATTGTCCGCGAGACCAATGACGCGGCCTGGCGTGCGGCCAACGAGCTGATCAAGCACGTCAGCGACGAGACCATCGCAACCGCGCAGAAGAACTTTGCGCGGATGGATTCGGTCGGCCAGCAGCGCATGGCGCAGCTTCACGGCGGCAAGCGCGACAAGCTCGAGATCGCCCCGAACCTGTGGGCCGGTGTCGGCCTCGTTCGTGGCGGCGCCGGCACGGCGCTGGTCGGCGACGCCCAGACGGTCGCGGCCCGCATCAACGAGTATCAGGACATCGGCATCGATACCTTCATCATGTCGGGCTACCCGCATCTGGAGGAAGCCTATCGTTTCGCCGAGCTGGTATTCCCGCTGCTCTCGCTGGAGCAACCCAGCAACGTGACCAGGCTGCACTTCAACGGTGGCCCTTTTGGTGAAACGGTCGGCAGCGACTTCCGTCCGCAACAGAAGGTGTCGCAGTCATGAGCCTGATCGACAGCGTTTCACTCCCGCGCAGTTTGCGCCTGCCGCGAGTCGACGGCCTGATCCAGTGGATCGTGCCGCTCGCCATCATCGCGATCTGGCAGGTCGCCAGCGTCACCGGCTTCGTGCCGACGCGGGTGCTGCCGGCGCCGAGCGACGTCTTGCTTGCGGGCTGGAAGCTGCTGCTCTCCGGCGAGCTCGTTCGCAACATCTGGGTTTCATTCTGGCGCGCCTCGATCGGCTTCCTGATCGGCGGCAGCATCGGCTTTGCCTTCGGCCTCGCCAACGGCCTGTCGCAGCTCTCGGCCAAGCTCACGGATACAACGCTGCAGATGGTGCGCAACGTGCCGCATCTGGCGCTGATCCCGCTGGTCATCCTGTGGTTCGGCATCGACGAGAGCGCGAAGCTGTTCCTGGTGGCGCTCGGCGTGTTCTTCCCGATCTACCTCAATACGCTGCACGGCATCCGCACCGTCGATCCCCAGCTGATCGAGATGGGCCGCATCTACGGCATGAGCGACGGCGAGCTGTTTCGCCGGGTGATCTTCCCGGGCGCGCTGCCCTCGATCTTCGTCGGCATCCGCTTCGCGCTCGGCATCATGTGGCTGACCCTGATCGTCGCCGAGACCATCGCGGCGTCCTCGGGCCTCGGCTACATGGCGATGCAGGCGCGCGAGTTCATGCTGATCGACGTCGTGGTGCTCTCGATCCTGATCTACGCGCTGCTCGGCAAGCTCGCCGACAGCGCCTCCCGCGTGCTGGAGCGCCTGACGCTCTCCTGGCACCCCGCTTATTGGAAACGCTGAGCAGACATACTGGGAATCACATGCAGACAGCCCTTCGTACCTCCCTTCCGGACACCGAACTCGCCAGCCGTTCCCATTTCGCGCCTCACGCCCGCGTCGTGCGCGAGGAGCGCCCAGTGCAAACGAGCGGCCTGCCGCTCAGCATCCGTGGCCTGCGCAAATCCTACGGCGACAACGAGGTGCTGCGCGGCATCGACCTGCACATCCCCGCCGGCCAGTTCGTCGCCATCGTCGGAAAAAGCGGCTGCGGCAAGAGCACGCTGCTGCGCCTCATCGCGGGCCTGGAGAAGTTCGACGCCGGCAGTATCTCGCTCGGCGACGCCGTGAAGCCCGAGGATATTCGCGTGATGTTCCAGGAGCCGCGGCTGTTGCCTTGGGCCCGCGTTCTCTCCAATGTCGAGGTCGGCCTCGGTCGCGATCGTTCATCCAGTGATGCGCATACACGCGCCGATAAGGCGTTGACCGAAGTCGGACTGACCGACAAGCGCGACCAGTGGCCCTCGGTGCTGTCGGGCGGCCAGAAGCAGCGCGTAGCTCTTGCCCGCGCGTTGGTCTCGCGTCCCCGTGTGCTCGCCTTCGACGAGCCGCTTGGCGCGCTGGACGCGTTGACCCGCATCTCGATGCAGCGGTTGTTGGAGCGCGTCTGGCGCGACCAGGGCTTTACCGCGATCCTGGTGACCCACGATGTCGCCGAGGCGGTCGCGCTGGCCGACCGGGTGCTGGTGATCGAGGAAGGGCGGATCGCCCACGACGTTGTGGTTAACACGGCCCGACCGCGCGAACGCGGCTCGGCCGAGCTCGCGGGTCTCGAAGGCTCGATCCTGAGCCACCTTTTGTCGGCGGACGATCGTACCTAGATAGACAGGGACCCCGCTTGGGGACGAAGCCATGAATGTAGTGCCCCGCGATCTCATGACCGAAAATGCCGTCTCCTCCGCCGATTTCCGCGGCGCCATGCGCCACCTTACCGGCGGCGTCAGCGTCATCACCGCCGGACGGGGCAAGGACATCACCGGCATGACCGTCACCTCGGTCAGCTCGTTCTCGGTCGATCCGCCGACGCTGATCGTCAGCATCAACCGCGACGCCTCCTCCTTCCCGCTGATCCGGCGCCACGGCGCCTTCGGCGTGAACATCCTCGCGGCCGATCAGCTCGACATCGCCGAGCGCTTTGCCGGCAAGGGCGGGCTCAAGGGTGCCGATCGTTTCGCGGGCGCCAGATGGGTGACGGCGGTCTCGGGTGTTCCGCTGCTGGTTGGCGCATTGTCCGCCGTCGATTGCGAGGTCGAGGAGATCTTCGAGCGCCATTCGCACGGGATCATCATCGGGCGTGTCAGAGACGTCAGGAATTCGACCCGCAACGCTGCGCTGGCCTATTGGCACGGCCAGTACGTGGCGGTGGATCAGGACGAAGACGCACTCCGGCTTGCGGACGTCAGCGTTCCCACCCCGGTCCGGCGCGGCATTTGATCGCCGCCGGCGACAGGCCGTGCAGGCTGGCGTTTTCCTCCTCATCGCTCTAGAAGCGCTGCCTGAGCCTCCCGCCGGGACAGCAATGGAGCGCAATGATGAAACGCGTCGCGACCTGGGCCTTCTATGCGGTCGGCGCGCTCGCGATCGCCTATCTCGCGCTCTATGCCTATGCGATGTTCAGCGGCCATCCGATCGTGCCGGGCGACCCCATCCAGATCTTCCGCAGGCCGGATGCGCCGAGCTATTCGTGAGGTTTTCGCGGGCGGGCGCGGCACCTGTTTTTACCCCCGCAAGATCGCCAGCGCCAGCGCCTGTGCGCGCGGCACGATGCTGTCGAGCTCGAGATATTCCTCCGGCGAGTGCGCGAGCCCGCCGACCGGGCCGAGCCCGCAGATGGTCGGTGTCCCGACCGCGGCGGTGAAGCCGGAATCGGCGCAGCCGCCGGAGAACTCGCCCTGGAGCGTGGTGAGGCCGGCCTGCCTTGCGGCGGCCTGATAGTTCTCGAACAGCGCCCTTGAATCGGCGCTCTGTACCACCGCCACGAACTCGCCTTTGACCGTCAGCGTCGCGCTGGTGCCAGGAACGTAGGACGTCGCGACGATGGTCTCGATCGCGGCCATCACCCTCGCGCGGTCCGCCGGATCGACGTAGCGCAGGTCGATCTGTCCTTCGGCGTAAGGCGCCGTCGTGTTGACGGACTGCCCGCCCGAGACGAGGCCGACATTGAGCGTGATGCCCTTGTCGAGATCAGTCAGCGCGTGGATATGGACGATCTTGTGCGCGAGCTCGCCGATCGCGCTGACGCCGGCGGCGAAATTGGCGCCGGAATGCGCGGCTTTGCCGGTGATCGCGACATGCATGAAGATGCCGCCCTTGCGTCCCGTGACGATATTGCCGGTCGGACGGCCCGGCTCGGAATTGAACACGGCGCGCGCGGTTCGGCCTTCGCGCTCGATCACCGGCCGCGAGGAGGGCGAGCCGATCTCCTCGTCCGAGGTGATCAGCAGCTTGATCGGGTGCGGGTTGCCGCCGAATTTGTGGAAGGCGGTTGCCACGAATATGTTCATGACGACGCCGGACTTCATGTCGGCAACACCGGGACCATAGGCGCGCCTGCCCTGGATCGTGAACGGACGCCGTCCGGCCTCGCCCTTGCCGAACACGGTGTCACGATGCCCCATCAACAGCACCGGCTTCTCGTTGCTGCCGGGCTTTGCCACTTCGGCGTGGATGGCATCGCCGAATGTGGCGTGGCTTTCGCGCCGGAACGGAATGCCGTGCTCGGCGAAATGCTGCTCGAACCGCGCCCCGACCGCATCGACGCCTTCCTTGTCATAGGATCCGGAATCGATGTTCACGACATCGCGCAGCAGGTCGATCATCGCCTGCCGTTGCGTCGCCAGCCAGTCCGTGATTTGAGCTTGAGACATGTTGACCCTCGCGTGGTTCTCACGCGGGCTTATAGGGCCTGGCGCCGGTGTGACCTAGTCGGAGAACGCGGTGCGGCCATGTCGCCGGTCCACGGAATTGGACGCACCGTGCCTTCCACGTCGTCCCGGCTTTCGCCAGAACGAAGTTGAGCGTGTGGCAACCGGCTAACGCCTCGGCTCCGCCATCGCTTCCACGCCGCGAAGCTGCGTGGCGACGGTCAGCGCGCCGATCTTCCGGCCCATCTCCTTGCCGATCTCGGTCGAGAACCGATAGTGAAAGCCGGCCCAGATACGGGCGTTGGAGACTTCGTCGCTATAGTCCTGGAGCCGCGTCCATTTGCGGGTGACGCCTGGTGCCGTGGGGCTGGTCACCGAGAACTCGCCGAAATCTCCAACGATGGTCTGGAGCACGGTCGAAATCGCTGCCGACGTAATGCAGTGAGCACAGGGATATTCCGGATGCATCGGCGTGTCCCCCAGCGGCAGCCAGGATGCGTCGCGAGGCGTCGCTGCGTTCGATGTCAGGTCGGCGTTGCGTATGGCCGTGATCGGCCGCCAGAAATTGTAGTGGTACTTCGCGTCGAAAACGGCGACGAAGGCGTCGTTGCCGGCAATTGAGGTCAGCGCGTACAGCCGGGCGCAGTCGACGAGATCCATGCCCTTGGCCGTTGCCGCCTGCCTCACGATCGGATTGTAGGTGCGGGCACCGACAAAGAACCAAAATCGACCGACCGTGGTTTGCTCGGGCGTCCGGATCACACTTGTTCGGCTGCCGACCTCGCGGATTTCGTTGACGTCCCGGGTCCACAGCTCTGAACCGAGCGCCGGCGGCGGGCCGGGGCGATACTGAGATCCGGACGTCATGACCCAGGGCGTCGTCGCGCCCGCGATCGAGAACAGCGGGACGGTCGTCGGAACGTAGGCCCCCGCCGTTGTCAGGGGCCGGTAAGTTTCAAGGGCGGCGCTGCCATCGTTCTCACGAAGCGCGATGATCTGCATCGCGGCCTCCTTGCCGAGGCCGATGCCCGCGATCTTGGACTCGCCGTCGGCGATCGGCACCAGAGAACTCGTCAGCGCCGCATCCAGCTCCGGCTTGAGGTCCGGATAGAGCGACAGCAGCACGTCGTGAGCCGCAACTGCGGCCGCAGCTTCCCGCGACGTCGAACGATCCGCGGATAGGGCAAGCTTGTAAGGCGCGTACCGGCGATCGATCGCGTTGACCGCCTCGAACATCGCGACGTGCATCATAGACAAGGCACGGCTGTGGGGCGCTGGAAGGATTTGCTTTTCAGTGGCGATCGCGTCGGCCTTTGCATTCCAATCCATGATCACGTCGGCGCGCGCAAGCGGCGCCGACGCTGCGAGCAGCGTTACAATCAATGAGAGGCGGAAGATGGTCCACGACGAGTTCTTCATGGGATGCCCTTTCGATGTAAAGGACGTTTCGCGAGACCAATGCGGCTCTGCCCGACATCACGTCGCGCGGCTCGAGGACTTTAACCATCTTGTTGTGGTTTGATTGTGAACTGCTTCACGCGGCGGAAGAGTAGCTCCGAATGGGTCGGCGTGGCTTACCGTTCGCACTGAGTAATGGATCCTGACTTTCGCCGGAAGCCACGGATTGTGGTGACTGCTTTGCGTTCTTCTCAAAGAAAAATGCCCGGGACCAGCCCGGGCATTCGTTTCTCTCAGTCAGCGTAGAGCGCCTACGCCCCCACCATCGGCATGCGTGGATATTCACCCGGCGTTCCCGCTGGCGTGATCGGAATGCCGCCGTCGGAATATTCGTTGAGCTTGTTGCGCAGCGTACGGATCGAGATGCCCAGGATATTGGCGGCATGGGTCCGGTTGCCGAGGCAGTGCTTCAGCGTCTCCAGGATCAGGTCACGCTCGACGTCGGCGACGGTGCGGCCAACCAGGGCCCGCGTCACCTGCTCGGCGGCCATGGTGGCATGGGCCACGGCCGGCACGGTTTTGGCGAGGTCGAGGCGGTCGCCGTCGGGCGTGAGGATCGCATCGGCGCCGATCTCGTCGCCCTGCGCCATCAGGACTGACCGGTGCATGGTGTTTTCGAGTTCGCGGACGTTGCCCTGCCAGCGGTTGGTGGACAGCACCCGGCGCGCTTCCGCCGAGATCGGGCGCATCGGCACGCCATTGGCTTCGGCGTATTTCTTCACGAAGTGCTGGGCGAGCTCGAGAATGTCGGCGGGACGCTCGCGCAGCGGCGGGATCTTCAGGTTCACGACGTTGAGCCGGAACAAGAGGTCCTCGCGGAACGTGCCCTCGCGCACCGCGTCCACCAGGTTGCGGTTCGAGGTCGCGATGATGCGGATGTCCACCGGGACGGGCTTGGTGCCGCCGACACGGTCGATCACGCGCTCCTGGATGGCGCGGAGCAGTTTCGATTGCAGGCGGACGTCCATCTCCGAGATTTCGTCGAGCAGCAGCGTGCCGCCGGTTGCCTCCTCGAACTTGCCGATGCGGCGGGCGATCGCGCCGGTGAAGGCACCCTTCTCGTGGCCGAACAGCTCGGACTCCAGCAGATGCTCGGGGATCGCGGCGCAGTTGATCGAGATGAACGGGCGCTTGGCGCGGGCCGAGCGGGTGTGGACGTAGCGAGCCAGCACTTCCTTGCCTGTCCCGGATTCGCCGGTGATCATCACCGAAGCGTCCGAGCCTGCGATCTGCTGGGCGAGCTTGATCACCTTGGCCATCGCCTCGTCGCGATAGACCAGCTCGCGGGAATCGTTGGCGACGGCAGCCAGCACCGCCGCGATCAGTTCCGGGTCCGGCGGCAGCGGGATGTATTCCTTGGCGCCGGCGTGGATCGCGGCGACCGCGGCGCGGGCGTCGTTGGTGATGCCGCAGGCGACGATCGGCGCGTGGATGTGCTCGGCCTCGAGCCGCATCACGAGATCGCGGATGTCGAGGGCGACGTCGACCAGCAGCAGGTCGGCACCCTTGCCGCCGCGCAGCACGCGCATTGCCTGTTCGTTATCCTCGGCGTGGGTCACGGTGGCGCCGTTCGCCATCGCGATCTTGGTGGCGGTGGTGAGCTGGCCCTTCAATGTGCCAACGATGAGAAGCCGCATATCAGTCTCCTGTCCGTCTGGACGCGCTGCCGCGCGTCGTCGCTTTAGGCGCGTTCAGTCTTGATGATTTCGGTCATGGTCACGCCGAGCTTGTCCTCGACCAGGACCACTTCGCCGCGGGCGACCAGCTTGTTGTTGACATAGATGTCGATGGCCTCGCCGACGCGCCGGTCGAGCTCGAGCACGGTCCCGGGTCCGAGCTTCAACAGCTCGCTGACGTCCATCTTGGAGCGGCCGAGCACGGCCGAGACCTGCACCGGAACGTCGAACACGGCCTCGAGGTCGGCGGCGGCGCGCGTCGCGTATTCGTCCTCGTTGTAGCCGACGTCGGTGCCGGTAGGCGGCATCGGGCCGTTGAGATCGGGCAGCGGGACCTGTCCGTCAGTGTCGCTCATGGCTTAACTCCCCCTGCGGGACGCAACATAGCGTCCCACCATTTCGTCGATCTTGGCCGTGATGGCGGCGCGCTCCAGCACGACGCCGCCATCGGCCCATTCGATCCGGCAGTCGCCGGTGGCAATCTCGGGTTCGGCCAGAATCACCAGCCGGCCTTCGAAGCCGTTCTGCCTAGCCAGGCGCTCGATGTTCTCGCGCGCGGAATCGTAGAGCGCGTCGTTGATGCGGACGACGAGATGCGGCGTCGCGACCAGATGCGAGAAGCAGTCCTTGACCAGCGCGACGATCTCGCCGAGCGGCTCGGCGGCGACCAGATCGGCGCACAGCTTGCGCGCCACCGCGACCGCGACGTCGACCGCCTCGGTTTCCATCTTGGATTCGATGTTGCCGATGCCCGAAGCGATGCCGCGGATGGCGATGTTGATCTCTTCCATGGCGAGCGCGACACGGCGGTCGCTCTCGGCCTTGGCCTCGCGCTGGCCGGCGGCGAAGCCGTCCTGATAGGCGCGCGCCTCGGCTTCCGCGACCTTCTGGGCGATCTCGGCCGCGGTGGCGGCCTTCTCGCGCGTCCGGTCGGGCGCTGCAAAGTCGTTGTCGAACAGGAATTTTGCCGGAGCGGCCATCAATACACCAGCTCGTCGTCGGCGCGGTTCTTGGTCAGCATGATCTCGCCCTTGGCGGCGAGATCCTTGGCGAGGTTGACCAGCAGCGCCTGAGCCTCGTCGACGTCGCGCAGGCGGACCGGGCCCATCGCCGCCATGTCGTCCTGGAGCATTTTTGCCGCACGCGAGGACATGTTGCCGAAGAAGAAGTTGCGGACGTCCTCGTTGGCGCTCTTGAGCGCGACGCCGAGCTTGTCCTTGTCGACGTTGCGCATCAGGGTCTGGGCGGAGCCGGAATCCAGCTTCACGAGGTCGTCGAAGGTAAACATCAGCGCCTTGATCCGCTCGGCCGATTCGCGGTTGTCCTCTTCCAGCGAGGTGATGAAGCGCGTTTCGGTCTGGCGGTCGAAATTGTTGAAGATTTCCGCCATCACCTCGTGGGCGTCGCGTCGGCGGGTCTGTGACAAATTGGACATGAATTCGGTGCGCAGCGTCTTCTCCACGCTCTCGATCACCTCCTTCTGCACCGCCTCCATCTTCAGCATGCGGTTGACGACGTCGAGCGCCAGGTCCTCCGGGAAGATGCCGAGCACGCGCGCGGCGTGTTCCGGCTTCAGCTTCGACAGCACCACCGCGATGGTCTGCGGATATTCGTTCTTGAGATAGTTGGCGAGCACCTCTTCCTGCACGTTGGAGAGCTTCTCCCACATGTTGCGGCCGGCGGGGCCGCGGATTTCGTCCATGATGCCGTTGACGCGCTCGGGGGCCAGGTATTGCTGGAGCAGCCGTTCGGTGGCGTCGAAATTGCCCATCAGCGCGCCGGAGGCCGACATCCGCGAGACGAATTCGAGCAGCATGTCCTCCACGGTGTCGACCTCGACAGTGCCGAGCGTCGACATTTCCAGGGAGAGCTGGCGCACCTCGTCGTCGTCGAGCAGCGACCAGATCTTGCCGCCATATTGCTCGCCGAGCGCCAGCATCAGGATCGCGGCGCGCTTCGGCCCCGCCACCGCTTCGGTCTTCGCGCCTCCGCGGCTGCCCGCACGCTGACCGAGCGTGGAGATCACGCTGGTGATGTCGTTGGAATTGGCGTTTTGCAGGGCGGCGGCCATATCAGATCACTTCTCGATTATTTCGTGGGTTCGGTCAGCCATTGGCGGATGATGGCGACGGTCTCGTTGGGATTGCGCTCGGCGAGTTCGCCGACGCGATGGACGGATTGGGCATGGACCTGGCCCTGGACCGTGGCGACGTCGATCGCGCTCGCGGCGCCGCTCGGCAAGAGCGCCTGGCTGGCAGGCGCGGCCTCGTCGCTCGCCGGACCGGTGAGGGCGCCGGAGATGGCGGCTGCGACTTCGTCGGATGCCAGGATGCGCTTGACCAGCGGCCGGACCACCAGGAACAGCACGACCAGGCCGAGCAGCATCATCACGCCGAGCTCGACGAAGTACATGACGTCGTCCTTGGTGAACTGGAGCATGCCGAGTAAGCCGCTCGGCTCGGCGATCGGGGGGGTGGAGGGGGCATCGGCAAAGCGCAGATTGACCACCTCGACCTGATCGCCGCGCTTCTGGTCGAAGCCGATCGCCGAGCGCACCAGCGTGGCGATGCGGTCGAGCTGCTCCTTGGTGCGGTCCTGGTAGGCCAGATCGCCCTTCTCGTTCTTGGAGTAGATGCCGTCGACCAGCACCGCGACCGAGATGCGGTTGACCCGGCCGGCCTCGGTCACCTCGGTCTTGGTGGTGCGGGAGATCTCGTAATTGTTGGTCTCTTCGCTCTTCTTGCTCTGGTCCTTGGCCGCAACGCCGCCGTTCTGCTGGTTGCCCGGCAATTCGTTGTTGACGGTGACCTGGCCGTTGTTGTCGGCGGTCATGCTCTGCTCTTCGCGGGTCTGGCTCGAGCGCAGCACGCGGCCTTCGGGATCGTACTTGTCCGAGGTCTGGGTGACCTTGTTGAAGTCGAAATCGGCGGAGAGCTGGACCCGGGCGCGTCCCGTCCCCACCACGGAGGAGACGATGTCCTCGACCTGCTTGCGCATCCGCTTCTCGAAGGCGGTGCGGCGCTCGTCGCCGATCTGCTGGTCCGGATCGGTCTGGGCGCCGTCGGCGAGCAGCTGCCCGGTCTCGTCGACGATCGAGACCCGCTGCGGCTTCAGCCCGTTCACGGCCGAGGCGACGAGGTGGCGGATGGCGCGGATCTGCTGGGCTTCCAGCGCGCCGCGGACCCGCACCACGATCGAGGCCGACGGCTCCGGCGCCTCGCGCGAGAACAGCGGGCGCTCGGGCAGCACCAGATGGACGCGGGCGGCCTGGATGCGGTCGATGGCGCGGATGGTGCGGGCGAGCTCGCCTTCCAGCGCGCGGAGATGGTTGATGTTCTGGACGAAAGAGGTGGTGCCGAGCGCATCCGACTTGTCGAACACCTCGTAGCCGACGCCGCCGCCCTTGGGCAGGCCGCCCTCGGCGAGCTTCATCCGCAGCCGGGTGACCTTGTCCTTGGGCACCATGATGATGGTGCCCTCGTTGCGCAGCTCGAACTGGATGCCCTGACGCTCCAGGTCCTTGATGATGCCCGAGGAGTCCTCGACGCTGAGGTCGGTGAACAGCGTCGTCATCTGCGGCGTGGTGACGCGCATGATGACGAACGCGAAAAAGCCGACGAGCGCGGCGGTGACCGCGATCATCGCCCCGAACCGGGCGGCTCCGATACCCTTCAGAAAGTCCGCAAGACCTTGCAAGCAACCGCCCCGACAGATTCGGCTGCTTTCACAGGAAAGGCCGACTGGGCAATTATTGCCTAGGTGATGGTTTCGATATGGTTAACGAAGGTTAAGAGCTGCGACAAAAGTCGCGCCAAAACGAAGCATGAAAAAAATCGGCCTCGCAAGACGAGGCCGATTTTCGTCAAAAGCCGCAGATTTCCGGATTGCCTACTGGCGATATTGTTGGATACGGGTGGTGCGAAGTCCCGCCAGACCATGCTGGTCGATCGAAAACTGCCAGGAGAGGAATTCGTCAACCGTCAGCGTGTAACGGCTGCAGGCCTCCTCGAGGGAGAGAAGACCGCCACGAACTGCGGCGACGACCTCGGCCTTGCGGCGGATGACCCAGCGTTTGGTGCCGGGTGCAGGCAGATCCGCAATCGTCAACGGACTACCGTCCGGCCCGATGACGTATTTTACCCTCGGGCGATGGGGTTCTGTCATGGCGTACTCACAAACTCTCAACCACTGAACTCACTCAGGAACCCTACGCGCGCCGGCTTAAAAATCCGCTAAGCCTAAGGCTTCAATACAATTCTCGTTGAAAATGGCTGGAACGCAGCCGACTCGGCCGGCGGGACGGTGCGTCCAGGCGGGCCGAAGGGGGTGTTCGTAAATACTTTACTAACGAACGAGGCCTGCGCGCGGCGCTGCAAGACCCCAATTGTCGTCCTGGCGAAAGCCAGGACCCATTACCCCAGGGAGGAGTCGCTACGACGACTCGGGGTTACGAACCAAAGCGACTTTCGGTGGCAATGGGTCTGGCTTCGCCAGGACGACACCGTTATCCAGGGGCATTCCGCCTTTAATTGCTGGCCGTCGCGATGATGCTCTTGACCTGGCTCAGCGTGTAGCTGGCGCCGTCGATGGTCAGCAGCGGCGGCGACTGGGTCAGGTCGACGGATGACACCGTGCCCTGCACCTGTGCAGCGATGCCGACATTGTTGTTGGCGACATCCTTGCCCGTGGCCGAGATCGTGTACTTGCCGTCGGGCCATTGCGTGCCGTCATTGCCCTGGCCGTTCCAGGTGAACGGAACGTCGGTGCCGGCGCCGGCGGTGTATTTGCCGGTGAACACGGTCTGGCCGCTGGCATTGGCGATGGTGATGTCGACCGTGGCGTCGCTCGGCACGTTGAGATGCCAGGTCGCCGACGAATTCGTCATGGTCCCGGTGGTGCCGTCGACCAGGGCGGTCTTGCCGACGAAGCCCAGCGCCTGGGTCGCCTGCGTGGTCTGCTGCAGGGTGACGAGCTGGGACAGCGAGTCGTTGGTCTTGAGCTGCTGCTCGACCCCGGCGAACTGCACCAGCTGCTGGGTGAACTGGTTGGTGTCGAGCGGATCGAGCGGGTTCTGGTTCTGCAGCTGCGTCGTCAGCAGCGTCAGGAAGGTCTGGAAGTTGCCGGCGAGCGTCGCGCCGGTGGTCGAGCCCAGGCTTGGGTTCGACGAGGATTTCGGCAGGTCGGTCGTGCCCGAGACGACGGACGGGGCGGTGGCGGCATTCGTGGTGGTCATGATCGAATACTCCTCACACTCTGATGTCGACGCCGCTGCTCGATCCGAGCATGCGGCCGTAGCTGCGCCCGACCGGGGCCGCGGGAACTGCGTCCTCGTCGCTGACGATCAGCCGGCGGGCATTGCCGCCATTGTCGTTGTTCTGGCCGGAGTTCTGGCCCGATGAATTCTGGTCGCGCAGACTGAAGGACAGCCCGTTGCTGCCGGTCTTCAGGCCGGCATCGTCGAGCGCGCGCTGCAATTGCGGCGCGTCCTGCCGCAGCATCTGCAGCGTCTCCGGCTTCTCGACGGTGAGATGCGAGGTGACCTGTCCGTTGCGGTCGACATTGATGCGGACGTCGATGCGGCCGAGGTCGAGCGGATCGAGGCTGATGTCGAACCGGGTCTTGCCCGCGCGTGCGGCGGCGGCAATTTCGATCGGCACGCCTGTGATCGGAATGGCCGTATTGGTGGCTGCGGTCGCCGTGAGCGTCGCGGTCGATGCGGTCGCGGCCGAAGTCGTATTGGTCAGCGACGCCTGCACGGCCGAGGCCGCCTGCGCGCCGGTGTCGGTGGTGGAGACAGCGGCCTGCGTGCCCGCATGGGCATGCGGTGCTGCCGTCGCCGGTGCCGCATCGGCGGTGCGGTCGGAAGTCCCAGCCTTGGCGTCGGTCGCGTTCGCGTCGATCGGCGGCTTGTCGGCGTGCGGATGCGCCGCGTTGGCGGACGCTGCCGTCGCCGAGGTCTGCGCGGCGTTGGCCTTGCCGGTGTCCTGGCCGATATTGGAGACGTCGCTGGCGCCTTGCGCAGTGACTGCGGCCTTGAACGAGGTTTTTGGCGTGCCCTGGTCGACGGCGGCGATCAGGCCGCCATTGGTCTTGGCATCGGCCGCGGTCGAATCGGTGGTCCCGGTCGCGGCATCGGCCAGCACCGCCGAGGTGTCGGCATCGACCTTGGCGCTTGCGGTCTTGGCGCTCTTGTCGCCCGGCGTCGCGGTATCGGTCTTGGTGCCGGCGATCTGCGCTGCGATGGATGCGCTGGCGGCGATGCCGGCGGCGGCAATCGTCAGCGGCGAGGCGGCGGCGCCGGCGACTTGGTTTGCAGCCGCGTTGGAATCGACCGGCACGGCGACCACGAGTGCATTCGGATCGGGTACGGCGGCCTGCGTCGCGTCGACTTGCGCGGCGGCGGCGGTATCGACGGCGGCGAGGCCATCGATGCCGCCGGCCTTGTCCGCATTGGTCTCGTCGGACTTGTCCGCAGATTTGTCGGCCGATTTGGCGTCGGACGCCTCCGGCTTGTCCTTGGACTTGCTATCAGCCTTGGCCGCATCAGCCGTCGAGTCGTTCTTGGCGTCGCTCTTGGCGTCGTTCTTGATGTCGTTTTTGGCGGGCGCGGAATTGTCGGCGTCGTCGCTGGCCTTGCTCTGCGAGGACTGGTCGGTCGCCGAGCGATCGCGCGGGCTCTTGTCCGAGGCGGAGGACGATGAATCGGGTCGGCGCGGGGAGTCCTGCACGGAGGACGCCGCGCTATCGCTGATCGCCTGGGTGTTGCTGTCCACCAGCGAGCCAAAGGAGTCGTTGGACGTGTCTTTCGGCGCTTGCGACCGGGCAAGCTTTTGCTGCGCGCTTGGGACTTGCACGCTTGCCACGACATCTGACGTACGACCGACCACAGGCAACCCCTTGGAAACATCTTCGCCATGAGAGGTAGCAAGGAGCGGGCCACCTCTGCGAAAAGCATTTTACGCAGTTAAATCAATGGCTTGATAACTTGACCTCGCCGCTGCGGGGCCTCCGAAGCCCCGCCATTTCTGCCTCCCCGGCAAGAATTGCCGCAAACCTTGGGGGGTCCGTGATTGCTTCACCGGAAGGCCGCCTATATTAAAGAGACAGCTCTCAACCGCTTTCGACCGGGCAGGCCGCGCCCTTCGGGAACTCTCGGTTCCCGGGGATTGCCTTTGTCCCGCCGGAAGCACCCAGCGGATCGCCCAACACCGCCGTCCACAACGCTTTAAGGCCCATGCTCAACAGTCTGGATCTCGAAGGCCGTCCTGAGGATACCAGGGTCGTCGTTGCCATGTCAGGCGGCGTCGATTCATCAACGACGGCTGCGCTTTTGAAGGCGGAAGGCTACGACGTTGTCGGCATCACGCTGCAGCTCTACGACCATGGCGCGGCGACCCATCGCAAGGGCGCCTGCTGCGCCGGCCAGGACATTCATGACGCCCGCGACGTCGCGGCCAAGCTCGGCATTCCCCATTACGTGCTCGACTACGAGGACCGCTTTCGCGAATCCGTCATCGACAATTTCGCCGACAGCTACGCGCTCGGCGAGACGCCGGTGCCGTGCATCGAGTGCAACCGCTCGGTCAAGTTCCGCGACCTCTTGAAGACCGCGCGCGAACTCGGCGCCACCGCGCTCGCCACCGGTCATTACGTCGCCTCGCGCCGCCGCGCCGACGGCTCGCGCGCGCTGGTGTGTGCCGCCGACGCCGATCGCGACCAGAGCTACTTCCTGTTCGCGACCACGCAGGAGCAGCTCGATTATCTGCGCTTTCCGCTCGGCGACATGACCAAGCCCGAGACGCGCGAGCTGGCGCGGCGCTTCGGTCTTGCCGTCGCCGACAAGCACGACAGCCAGGACATCTGCTTCGTGCCGACCGGGCGCTACACCGACATCATCACCCGCCTGCGGCCGAACGCGATGGACCCCGGCGACATCGTCGATCTCGACGGCCGCGTGCTCGGCCGGCACAACGGCATCGCCAATTTCACCATCGGCCAGCGCCGCGGCCTCGGCATCGCAGCCGCCGCGCCGCTGTTCGTGGTGCGGCTGGAGGCCGCCAACCGCCGCGTCGTCGTCGGCCCGCGCGAGGCGCTGAAGATGCACCGCATCGTGTTGCGCGACGTCAACTGGATCGGCGATGGCGACATCGACCGCGCCATCGGCAATGGCCTCGAAATGTTCGTGCGCGTGCGCTCGACCCGCGCGCCCCAGCCGGCGTGGCTGCGCGGCGCGAACGGCCATTACGAGGTCGAGCTCGTCGCCGGCGAAGAGGGCGTTTCGCCGGGACAGGCCTGCGTGTTCTACGACGCACCTGGCGGCCAGGCCCGCGTGCTCGGCGGCGGCTTCATTCAAAGCGCCGCCGCGAAGGCCGCAAGCAGCACGACGAGGCCGCTCGCAGAAGCGGTCCGCGGCTAAGCGCATGATCCGGAAAAGTGTGCAGCGGTTTTCCGAACAGATCATGCGCAAAATAAGAATCTAGGCAGGGCAGGGGGCATGGCAGCAGACATCTCGCGGGCCGGGGTCGAGAAGGCCTATGGCCGCTGGGCGCCGGTCTATGATCTCGTGTTCGGCAAGGTGTTCGACGCCGGCCGGCAGTCGACCATCGCCGAGGCCGATCGCATCGGCGGCCGCATCCTCGACGTCGGCGTCGGCACCGGGCTGTCGCTCTCCGACTATGCGCGCACCACGAAGATTTGCGGGGTCGACATCTCCGAGCCGATGCTGCGCAAGGCGCAATCGCGCGTGCGCGCGATGCGCTTGAGCAATGTCGAAGTACTCTCGGTGATGGACGCGAAGAACCTCGCCTTCCCCGAAAACTTCTTCGACGCGGTGGTCGCACAATACGTCATCACCGCGGTGCCCGATCCCGAAGGCACGCTCGACGAGTTCATGCGCGTCTTGAAGCCCGGCGGCGAGCTGATCCTGGTCAACCACATCGGGGCCGAAAAAGGTTTGCGCAAACTCTCCGAGCTCGCGTTTGCGCCGCTCGCCCGCCGCCTCGGCTGGCGCCCGGAATTTCCATGGCAGCGCCTGGTCGACTGGGCCGCAAAACACGGCGGCGTTACGCTTGCCGAGCGCCGCCCGATGCCCCCGATGGGCCACTTTTCGCTGATCCGCTACCTCAAATCGTGATCGGGGGTGCGGAACACGCGGGCTGACCCGCGCGTTTCCCTCCCATGCGCACGACATCAAACATCATTCTGGCCAGCCTCCTGATCGCCGCCTCCGGCAGCGCGATCGCGCAGGCTCCGCCCGCCCCGGCGACGCCGCCGCAAGCGACCGCGCCGCCATCCCCGCAGCACGCGACCAATTGCACGCCGCAGGATCGCCCGAACCGCTCGGCCGACGGCACCACCACCGGCCAGTCCCGGGAACCGCTCGGCGACAAATTGGCAAAATCGGACGGCGTGCTCTGCCCGCCCTCCGGCGTAGATCCCGAGATGCACGCCCCGGCGCCCAGCACGAACGGCGCCATGCCCGTCATCCCGCCCCCCGGCAGCCCCAGCGGCGACCCGACGGTGCGGCCGAAATAGCTCGTCGCGCCGAAGCCTTGGCGTAGGCGGAGCCTGTTCCGCATCCCAATCTCGTCGTCATGCCCGGGCTCGTCCCGGGCATCCACGTTTTTGTGGCCGCCCGCAAAGGTCGTGGATGGCCGGGAAAAGGTCGTGGACGGCCGGGACAAGCCCGGCCATGACGAATCTGGCCCGAGATTCGGCCCCAAAACACACCCATCCATTCCTGTCCGCGGACTTGTCGCGCCGTCGCCTTGGCGAAGGCGGAAGCTTTAGCCAAAGCGGAAGCAAACTCGGATTGACAGCCCGCCGCCCCCTTCCTTATATGCCGCGCGTTCGCGAGGTCGGCTTGTTTCGGCCCTCGCGACCCTGTGGCGGGGTAGCTCAGCTGGTTAGAGCACGGGAATCATAATCCTGGGGTCGGGGGTTCGAGTCCCTCTCCCGCTACCAACCTTTCCATGAAAGAAATCAAAGACTTGCGCCTCGTTCGCCAACGCCTTTTTGTTGGGCGGCAAGGGGCGAAAACAGCTCTTGTACCCGCTTTTGTACCCAAGATTTCGAATCCTTGCCTCTTGCCGACCGCGGCGCGACCGTCCCGGCATGAAAATCTTCATCGCATCCGACCTGCACGGCGAGGTCTGGTCGCACGGCTACAACGTCCCCGAAGGACTCGATTTCGACGTCGCGGTGTTCGCCGGCGACGTCCACAACGCCTACCGGGCGGTGAGCTGGCTGACCAACCAGCGCGCGCTGTGGGGCAAAGAGGTGCTATTCGTCGCCGGCAACCACGAGTATTACGGATCCATCCTGGAAGACGCCGCGGCCATGATCCGCGACCGGGCGCGCCGGACCAACGTCAGGTTTTTGGATGCGACCGAAGTGCCGGTGGTCGACGGCGTCCGCTTCCTCGGCTGCACGCTGTGGACCGACTACCGCTTCGATGCCGAGAGTCAGGCGCACGGCCTCCACGCCGGACGCTACATGAACGACCACAAATTCATCCGGACCTCGGACGGCGCCGAATTCCCCAAGCCGTTCACGCCGGTCGAGGCCTACAAGCGCCACCTATCCGAGCGGCGCTGGCTCACCGACCGCCTCTCCGAGGAGCACGACGGCCCGACCGTGTGCATCACGCACCACGCCCCGCACCCCGGGTCGCTGCACCCGCGCTACGCCGACGCCGAGGCGATGAACGCCTCCTTCATCAGCGACCTCTCCGACGTGATCGCCGAGTACCGGCCGACGCTCTGGATCCACGGTCACGTCCACGACAATCACGATTACGCCGTGGGCGGCGACGGCGTCGTGGGCGGCGCCGGTGGCGACGGGACTCGCATAGTCTGCAATCCGGCTGGTTATGCCTGGGAGCCGAATACCGGCTTCATTCCCGACTTGGTCGTCGAGATCCCGGAGTGGTCGCCGCGCCCGCGCTTCCGTTAGTCCTTGCGCTTCGGCACCCGCCGGCCGCGCAGGAATCCATGGCTCGCCTTCGCATAGACGTCGGCGAGCTCCTGCTCGAGCGCGGTGTTCATCACGATCAGCGCGCGCACGGCGTCGATCGATCGCCGCCGCAGGCCTCGATGGCCTGGCGGACGTCAGCCTCCAGCTCGGCAGCTTCGTCGACGGCGGGTTGCTGCTCGGCGGGGTCGGCCATCGAAGGATTCCCAGGGTAAGGAAAGGGTGACAAAACGGCGTTTCTGCCATGTTTTTCTTACATCGGTTGACAGTGAAATTATCTTGTTCTCTATACGTTCTCAGGTCAACAAGCATCTAGGCTGACGGCAAAAGCCTTGTGGAATGCGCCTTTCCTCGCTTTCGAGCATGCATTTCGGCGGAGGGATTTATGGCTGGAAGACGGGCTGCAGACTGGCGCTTCCCGACGCCGAAGCAGCAGCGCGTGGAGGAGACCGCTCGCCGCCTGGCCGAGCTGCAGCGGCGCCGCGCCGGAGTCACCGACGACGACGCCTGGTGGTCGAGCGTGCTGGCGGATCCGCGCGCAACGACGACGCGGCCGCGCGCCGATCGCACGCTCGCCGAGATCAGGTCCGAGGAGCTGCGCGTCGAATGCCTGAAGTGCTTCCGGGTCGTCACGCTCTCGCGACGGAGGCTCTGCAGAGCTACGATCCCGGATCAATATGGAAGGCCGTCGCCGTGCGGCTCCTAGCCGACGGCTGCATGCACCGGACAGGGCGTCACGAGGAGGACGGCTGCTGGCCTGACTTGCGGTGATAGACAGCCAGGATCACGCCCTTCCATTCGTTCACGACGCGGGCTCTATACGACTTCAGCCACTTCGTTTGCACGCCGACGCAAGACGGGATGCGGTGTCCCGGTCCGATCCAGAGGGCGAAGGTTTCGTTCGGGTTGGAGTAACGGTCCGACATCACGCGTTCTCCTTCGCTGCCATCAACCCAGCCGGCGTCGAGCCCACGATGTCCGGCTCCTCGGTCCAGCACAGGCCTCTGCCTTCGAGCGTCAGCAGCGCGTAGCCGGGATCGACGCCGGCGATCTCCGGCACGACGTCGGTGGCGTGGAATCCAGCGCCATCGGGCGAGCGCTCGGCGACGAAGCGCAGGAGCTGGCGCCGATACCTGGTGAGGCGACTGGGCATCAGCGCAGCGCCGCGAGGATCGCGAGGTCGGTGGCAAGGCGTACCTCTTTGACGTCATCGACCCTCTTCCGCCAGATGGGTTGCTCCGCGCGGGATGGGGAGAACACGCCGACTACGACGCCGTTGCCGGGGAAGTAGAGGCCGAAAGCGCGATTCTCGCCAGGGCGCTGCCAGTGCAGCACGATATTTCCGTCGCCGGGGTCCACCAGGATCTCCGGATTGATGGCGAAGGTCAGACCTTCGGTGACGCGCTCGAAGTCCAAGATGGCGGTCGCGCTGGCGCCGAGTGCTTCGAGGTCCGCTCTGTGCTCAGACATCACATCGCCTCTCATTGAAGCGCCATTCCGACAGCAGCGTGTATCCGACGGACTCACCCATGGTGAGAGTGGGCCCCTCGTACGTAAACATGTCCAGCATGCGCTTCCTGGATTCGATGATCGCCTTCCTGCGCTCGATAACGTCGTCGACCGTGCACGTCACGGCGTCGATCTCCGGCGCGGGCGGCGGCGTCATCGAGCTGCTGTCGAACAGGCGGGGGTCGGCGGGCATCAGGAAGCCTTATCGAAGATGAAGTCGCATAGATCGGGTTCGATCACGATGGAGTCGATGCGGGAGACCTCGGCGTCGCGGGACGCCCCGTCCGCGAACGACCACCTGATGCCGCATCCCTGCCCGATGATGGAGAAGACGATGAGTGTGCCTCTGGCTTCTGCGTCCTGTTCAGCCTCAGGTCTGTTGCGATCTTGCCGGGGGTATACGACGCGCAGAGACCGAGATTGACCGGACTGTTGACGCCGTAGTCCTTGTGCGCCGGCTGCGAGCACGCGATGAACTTCATTCCTGCCTCCATTTTGAATCGCGGGCGCCGTCCCCATACGGCAGACAGCGCCCGCGAGCGTGGCGGCGCTCTACCTGACTGAGCTACATGCCGACACCCGGGGATATTTCACCCCGGGCCGCCATGGTTCGATTCGAACGAACGACCTCCGCCTCGATGAGGAGCATCCGCGACGCCCCGGCGAAACGGAAGCGCCTCGTGAACTGATCGCGAAAAATTTGCTGAGAGCGCCGAGCGAAGTGCGCGACTTATGGGAAGCTAAGCCGCGTTTGGTATCCTACGGAGCCGACCACTGCGCCTCGGTGAGCACGCTGACGCGCGCGCCGCCGAGCTGGCTTCCGACTCCGATCTTAGTGCCGCGCCGGCTGTCGTTACGCTATATCGTAATTCTAGGGCCAAATTCCGCTTTAACGGAGCCACCAAAAGCCGTCCTCGCACAACGCCCAGCGGAGGTCGGCGTCGATCCAGAGGATCACATCCGTCCGGACCACGCCATTGCGGGTCTCCAGGCTTCCGATAATCACCGCTTCGGCTCGCGAGAACGAGGGCGCGAAGCTCCAATCGCAGATCCAGCGCTGCCTGATCCGCATGTCGATCTCGTCGCCGCGAGGCTGCCATCCGGTCTGCAGGCGCTCCAGCAGGCGCGCCACTTGCTCTTCGTCGCCGCTCATAGGTCGACCCCGTCGATCGGAATCTCGGTGCCCTCCGGCTCGCCGAGCTTCCAGAGCCGGTTTTGGGACCGCGCCCACCGACCCTTGCGGTCGAGCCAGACGATCGGGGACGTCGTGGCCTCCCGTCCGTCGACTAGGTACGGATGCCCTGTCGCGACGCCGAGGAGCGTCATCTCGTACGATTGCGGGCCGCGCGCGATACTCGCGGCCCATTTCTCGAGCCTTGGCGCGACAGCCAGCACATCGGCCGGCGGCTCCTCGCCGCGCAGGTAGCTCTCGACGTCGTTCCGCAGCAGCTTCTCGTCCAAGGACATATCAATGCCTCCTTGCGCACATGTCGCGCGCCTCCAGCGTCGCGCCGACCAGGCGCTGCAGCTTCCTCATGCTGAACCGCTCGCGGGCCCAGGCCCGGCCGATGATCTCCAGCTCGTCCGCGGCGAGCGGTTCGTCGTGCGCGCGGGCATCGTCCTCGGCCGCGAGGTCGCGCATCACCAGCGCCGCCAGCCGCGGCAGGTGCGCCAGCGTGGGCGCCGGGATCTTGATGGCCCGGAATCGGTCGCGCAGTTGCGAGGGCAGGCGCTCGACCGAGTTGGCCGTTGCCAGGTGGATCACGTGGGACAGGTCGAGTTCGGCGTCGATGCCGCTCTCCCGGTGCCTCCGCGCCGTCTCGCGCTCCAGGAGCGGAGTCATCGCGCTCCAGAGATTGCCGTTGTGCGTGGATTCGCTGGCCTTCTCGATCTCGTCGACAAGGACAATCGGGTTCGCGGTCAGCGACGCCAACACGGCGCGCGCGGGCACGCTGGGATGCGCGCTCGTCCAGCCCTTCGGTGTGCCTCCATACATGCCATCGAAAGCGCTCGCCGCGTCGAATCTCCTGAGGTACATCTGCGACGAAATCAGCTCGGCCAACCGCCTGATCAGGCGCGTTTTCCCGGTGCCCGGCTGCGACAACAACAAGGTCGGCTTGATCCGCGCCGGATCGCCACTGCGCAGGTCCTGCGTCAGCATCGCCACCTCACGCCACGCGTGCGGATACTCATCCTGCAGGCGCTCGCGCACCTCCGCGGCGTCCCGGCACACCACGAGCGGCAGCGGCTCGTCCCGGAGATCCTTCCACGCCTGCGGCAGCCCTTTTTCCTCGGCGCGGCCCTTCGGCATCACGACGACGGTCGGCGCGACCGGATCCAGACAGGGCTCTGTCGACTCGGGCTGTTCGTCGGCCTCCTCTTGCGTGCGGTGACGGTCATAGATCTCGACCTTGTCCGCGAGCCGGGCGGTGATCGCGAAAATCGAGTCCTTGTGGTCGTCCCACTTTCCGGCGGCGGCCTCCCACCACAGGTGCAGGCGGGCGCGCAGGAGGTTTTCCTCCGCCGGGTTCGTGATGACGGAGCGGTGTCGCAGCGACCAGGCGAGCTGGGGCAGCACGGCGTTGAACGTGTCCGGACGGCGCGGGTCGCACAGCAGCATCTGCCAGGCCAACGCCAGATCTCCGCAGTAGTCGCGACCTTCACCGAACAGCGACTCGACGTGCGCCTTGATGAGATCTGCCTGCTTCTTGCGATCGTCGTGAGGCGGCGGCGGTCTGACGTCGGTGTCGTGTCCCGCTTGCCGCGCGGTCTCCTTCGCCAACCACGCGAACGCGTCGTCCCACCGGTCGCACGCGAGCAGCTCAACGCAGGGCGGCATCGCCGGGACGACACGGTTCTGCTCGTCGCGGCGGGCGAGCATATACTGGCGCTCGCCGCGCCAATACTTTTCGGCGAGCTGGAAAAAGTCGTCGCCGCCGGTCACCTTGCCGTGGGCAACCGCATCCCAGACGCGCAGGCGCGCGAGAGCCTCCACGACGTCGCCTTCGGTGCTGGAGATCAGCGCGGTGGCGTCGGCCACGACGGCCTGGACCATGGCGCGAGCGTCCGTGGGCCGCAGGGCGAGGAGCTTCCACGCCATCGCGAGGACAGCATCCTTTTCGCTCACGACCTCGGCAACGCAGGACAGGGCCTCGGGGCTCACGTCGCGCAAACTTCGGTCGCGCAGCAGATTGAGCTCGTAGCCGCGCGCCTCGGTCCGGTCGACGACCATTTTGGTCGCCACGGGCCAGCGCGGCATGCAGATCACCGAGGCCAGCCAGGGGAGCGTTTCGTCGACATCGATCATCGCTTGTCCTCCTGCGCTGGCAGCTGCGGCGGCGCGCTCTCGGCGCGGTCTTCCCCGACCAGGCGCAGCAGCTCCGCGAGCTCGGCGGCGCTCGGGCTGGACGAATCCTTGGGGGCGGCGTATGTCATCTGTACCGAGTTGCCATCATTGGTCGCCGTTTGTCGGACAACTTTCGACGAAAATCAAAGGGTTAGCGAGAACATGGTTAAGGATTCGAAAAAGAAGGCTGCGATATCCGAAGACGGCGACGAGACCCGGTCCGAACGGATTGCCATGCGCATGCACCCCGACTTGGTCCGGATCCTCGACAAGCGCGCCGATGAGAAAAATCTGTCCCGCTCGGCCTACATCGAGAGCATCCTGATCGGATGGGTAAGAGCGGACCCGAGGAATCCAAGGGTCGATCCACGTGGAAAACTTGTGGAGGGCGTACCGTCGCCGAAGGAATATCTGGTCCAAAACGCCTTGGGATACGCCAATCGATGGCAGTCCTTCAACCAAGCCTACAGGGTCCTGTTCGGCACCGCCGCGCCGGACGACTGGGAAAAGAACCCGACCGACTACTGGATGGGCGACGGCAACTGACATTTCGAATCTCGGATTGTCCGTCCGAATTCCGCGAGCGGAATCAACGAATGCGCCTCCGGGGATCGCCGCCCGTTGCCATCATGTCTGCCACCATTGACCCGTCGGCGACATTTCGAATCTCGAATTGTCAGGATTCGAATCTAGAAATTGTCGAAGCGACCGGGGCCTTGGAACCCGGGCGGGTCCTACGGAATCGTCGCCGGATGGTCGACTTATCGTTGGAGGATTGCGGAAGTCGGTCTATAGTGTCTGCTGGATCGACATGCAGAGCCACCAGGACAGCACCCAAGGATTCGCGCCCGCGCCGCACATTGTGCGCGGTGGCGCTTGCACGCTGCCGACCTGGTCGGAGCCGAAGCCTGCCCTAGACGTGTGCAAGCGGCTGGAAAACCGGTTTGCCGGAATGGCCGATGCCGCACCGTCACACGACAAATACCCGCTGCCGGCAACGACGCCGCTCTTCGTCCACCAGCCGCGCATCACCCTGATGCGGAACGGCGTGCCGGAGCGCGTCACCGGACCGGTGGAGCCCGTCGCGCCGCGCGTCACGCCTGAGACCGCCCTCGGCTGGGGCAAATGGCTGGAGGACCGCGCCGTTCACGCCCAGCATCTCGCCGCCACGGCGGAGAGCAATGCTGAGAAGGCGCGGTCCGTACGGGCCTATTTCGAGCGGCGCCGCCAGCCGAAGGTCGACGAGGAGAACGCTCGCTACGCGAGGGCTTGCGATCGCGCCCACAAAGCGAAGCGCCCGATCCCGACCCGCGAGGACTATGAGGGGGAGCGCATCCTCCGGGGCTACGAGCGCGCGTGCCGGAAAGCGGTCCGGAAAGGCCTCGCCGCGCCGGACATAGAACTCTACCGCAAAAACTGGCGGAAGCCATCACCGGACTGGGAGCTGTGGATCCGGGACCCGGAGCTGGTCGCCAATATGGTCGCCGCACGCCATACCGGCCGCAACCGCCGCCGCCTGGAGCGTTTCGAGCACCATGATGGACACCTCTGCGCAGACCGGCGCACGGCGGCCTTCATCGAGGAATTCCAAAAGAACGGCAGGCCCACGAAAGCCCTGCGCACGGCCTTGCGGATACTGTCGTTCGAGCTGTTCTCGTCCTCGCTGCCGAAGGCAGGCGATATCGTCACCGGGCGGGACAAGACGTCTGAGAGCACGTCCTTGTTTATCGGTCTCGGCCCGATGGATGCGCGCGACCGCGAGTATATCAAGTGGAGCGCGGTCCGCCGGTGTGGCTTCGTTGTCGACCTCGACGGCTGGTGGCCGAGCGAGCTCGCTCTCTGGATCGCTCTGCGGCGCCTCCTGCCGCCGGAGCTCATGCCGAACCTGATCTCCTACCGCGGCGCCGAGGGCAAGGGCGGCGTCGAAAATACTCACCTGATCTGGCTTCTGCCGCCAGGCTCGCGCGTGATCCCGGGCAAGGGCAAGAACAAGGCCGCGCAGTTCAATCTGCACAAGATGATACAGAAGGGCATCGTCTCGCTCCTGATCGATCTCGGCGCCGACCCCAACCACCACAATGTCGATAAGCTCAAGAATCCGCTGACGCCGAAATGGTCGGTAGTCGTCTGCGACGACCACTTCGCCACGATGTCGGAGTGGAAGCGGCTCCTGCCGACGATCACGCCGGATCTCCGCGAGATGCGCCGGCGCGCGAAAGTGCTCAAGGCCGCGCGTCTCGGAAAGGTCGAGGTCGAGCTCTCGTCGGCGATGTGGCACGACGGCGTTGCGGCGCGCAGGATCGTCATCAGGGCGGCACAGCGCCGCAAGGACCCGAAATTCTTGGCGGCGCGCCGGAAGCAGGAGGATTTCGTCGACTGGCTGTACCACCCGGTCTCGGGCGCGGTGACCCAGCGCATGCTGAAGTTGCACGTCGACGGGAAGGCGCTCCGCGGAATCCTCGCCGCACAGCGCCAGTTCGTCGTCGATCTGGGCATCATTCCAGACGCGAGCGGCGAGTTCTGCGACCGGGGACGCGATCGCGCTTCGAACGAGTATGCCGAGAAGGGCTACAAGCCGGAGACCGCCGAGGAGCGCGAGGCGATCGAGATCGCTCGCAAGTCGAGGGCCGGAACGATCTCGCGCGCGAACGAGAGGGCCATCAACTGTGGCCTCATCGCCGAGGAAATCGAACGACGGATGGCGCTGGGCCGCACCATCGAGGAGGTCATCGAGGCCAAGGCCGACGTGCTCAGGACGCTCGTCGCCTCAGGAAACGTCAGCCGGCCAACGGCTTATCGCCGGTTCGATGAGGTCGCGGCAATTGTCTCAGAAGCTGCAAGATATCAAGCTATGCGTTCTTCGGCTCAATCCGACACTCCGCATCAACCCGATCCTGCCCCCGCCGTCAGCCCGGTGACGGATGCTCCGGCCCCGGTCCAGAACGTCGTTCGCCTCCGTCGTGTCGTCGTCCAGCGCCCCGAGGGCATGCCGGAGTCGGAATTCCGGTCATGTCAGCGAGCCTCGGGCACGCTCGATCGGTGGAAACGTGCGGTGGAATCCTGGCGTGACGGCTGTCGGCGGCGAGCTGCGATCGATGACGACGAAGGCGAAGGACTCGATTTCTCCTCGCCAGTCGACCTGTCATTCGTTCGTCGGCGGCGTCTCGGGGCGTTCGTGCCGACGAGGCGAGCCGCCTGATCGGTCCATGCCTGCCGGCGCGCAGCCATCCACGGCAATCCGGCCAAATCCCTAAAATCTTCTCACCTCGATGTCTGCCGAGCGCCGCAGGCTGGCGTCATCGATGGCGCAGCACGCCATGGGCTCGAACGCGCAGCCTGCGGCGCAGTCGTCGCAGGGCCTCCGGCCCCATGCTCTCCGCTTGGGCTTTGCCGTAGCGCCGAATAAGAATCCGAGAACCGCAGGCCTGCCAGCCGGCTGACAAGTGAGAGGCAACCATGACGAAACAGAGCAGGCTCACCCCGGAGGTCGTCGACCAGATCAAGGCCATGGACGACGTGCGCCAGACCATGTTTTTCCGTGACCCGTGCAGGCCGAATGCCCGGTTTGTCAAAACCAGTCGCCGGGTGACACCAGAGGAACGCAAGGCCAAGGGTCGTCTCCGGACGGCGAGATGGCGCAGCTCGATGGACCAGCGCAAAGCGCCGACGGCAGAGCAGGTGGGCTTGGCGATGGTAGTAGCGTTGACGACCATGCCGCACGTCGGTCACCTCAGCGAGCAAGACGTCAACATCGTCAGAAAGGCGTTCTCGTACCTGACCGCCAACGGATTCTCGGTCGAGGAGGCCAAGTCGACGTTGCGCCGCCTGCGCATCAGGCTCGTCGACCCGCTAGACAGACAGGGTGAAGGGAGCGAGACCTGCGGCCCGCCGATCCGGCCGGACGCGTGGGGAGAGGCGCTGTTCTAGATCGAATGGCCGTAGTCGCACGGCCGTTGACCTTCGCCGTGACGAGGTCGACCATGATCACTCTCAGGCAGCCGGAAGCCCCGGCGAACTGGGTTGACAAACTGGGCCCGGGAGACCTGGCCTTTTTGTCGGCGCGACCGGAAGCGTGTTGACCTTCGCCGGGGCCGGCGCGATGTACCTTTGCTCAAGCCTGTCGATCCAACTCGCTTGGCGAACGGAAGCCCCGCAGCACTCACCCGGTGAGACTCCCTGCGGGCTTCTCGCGTTTCAGGTGCAGCGCCGTGACCAGTCACATCTGCTGTAGTTTAATTAATGGCGGGCTGGCTCCCTGCAGCGCATGACGCAGGACAAGAGCCAGCTCTGACCGTCGCCGAACGCCAGCGCGCCTGCCGCGCTCGCAAGCGCGAGCGTGGTCAGCCGGTGGTCCCGGCCTTCGACGCGGCGCTGCGCGAGCATGTCCTCGCCCTCTACCAGGACGGCCAGCTCGCGATCGAAATTCCGGACCTCGTAGCGGCCGTCGTTGCGCGCCTCGCGGTTGACGGCGTCCCATCCGAGCGCGGATCCAGGGACACGGCGCGCGCGCTGATGGCGAAGCCAAGCGGACGACGGAGGCCCCAGTGCTGCAGTTTGACCAGAACCGGATGAACGCCAACCTGCGCGGCATCGCCTCCGCGACCGAGAGCGCTTGCGGCCGCACCGTCAAGTCGATGGCCCTGAAGAACAAGGACCGGACGCTCGAGGCGCTGGCGAAGTACGCTTCCGGCGCCAGCTCGGCGAGGGCAACGTCGCCGTCGCAGGGCGAACGCCAGCAGATGCACGCGCTGGCCCACAAGTATCGGAAGCAGATCGGCCGCATCGGCGCGCCGTTCAAGCCCGAGCCCATCTGGAGCGGCAACCGGCCAACCGGAAACCTGCTGCACGAGGATATCGCGTGATGGCGGTCGCGTACCTGCTGTTCGCGCGGGCCGTCCTGTTCGCCTGGTCGTGAGTCGAGCCGTGACAGACGCCGAGCGCAAAGCACGTGAGACCATCGCCATGCTGTACCGGGCGACGCCGCGAGAGCGTGCGCGTGATCTCCTGATCGAGGAGAAGGGCGCACCAGCTCGGTTCCTACGTCTGCGGCATGGATGGCTCGCCGGCGACGCCCGCCGAAATGTACGCGCGACCCCTGCAGGGCGGATGTCTGCAGCGCCTCAGCGAGCGAATTCGCCAACCTAGCTGTCGTCGGCGGAAACGTGCCGTGGAGCGACCGCCCGGCCCGCACCACCGAGTTGGGCGGCGACGAGACGAGCGGAGCGTGAGGCCGGAATGAAAGTCGGACCTGCCATCATTGCCCCTCGGAGCATGGAACGCGGCTTAGCTTCACATGAGGCGCACGGCTGCGTGACGGTCACTTCGCGATCGATCAGCTACGATAGATCCGCGGCTTTCGCGCTATGCTGTTGACCTTCGCCGAACGCGAGGCGATCGTCATACAAGCCTGCGCTTCAAAGCGCGCCGAGGAGCAACGAGGAGGTTTTATGAAGGCGATTTTGATTGATCCGACAACCAAGGCGATCAGTGTCGTCGATGTGCGCTCGTTCAACTGGGCGACGAACATGTTTTTCGGCGAGAGGCCCGCGCCCGCCCTCAAGCTTCCGAGGAGCGAGATCCTGCTGGCTGCTAAATCGAGGGGAGGAGATGCCTTCGTCCTCGGAGGATCCCGGCCGATCGGCGGGCCTGGGCTGATCGTCGGTCGCAAGCTGGAAGAGGGCGAGCGCGCGCCTGTCCTTGTCGATCCAGATCAGGTCGCGCAGATGGTCCGCTGGACGTCCATCGAAGAGTCGGACACAGCAGAGGCCCGCACCTCGGTGCGTGCAATCGAGATCGACCCGGAGCGGCGCTCGATCGAAGAGTTTTCGATCGCTCCGACGATGCATGCCGTGCTGAGTCGGATGGGCGGCGAGATTAGACTCCAATTCCGCGCTCCGGGGGGAGATGTTGTGTTCGCCGCCGCAGATGCCGCGAGGAACCTTTCGGAGTGGCGGAAGGACGACGCTACGTTCACTGGTCGCTGCATCATCGTTGGCCATGGCTCACGCTCTAGACGCCTTGTCGACGTCGCAGCATCATTGACCAATTTGCGAGAGAGCGTCACGTTTCGAAGTTCAGCCGACAACAGTTGGACCAGCTATGAGTGCGCATCCGAAAGCTCGACAGCAGGGCGATCGGATTAGGCATAAAGATTCAGACAGCGATTGTGCGTCCATGCACCGAGGGCTCGCCACAAGCAGGAGCATACGGTTCTGGGAAGTGATTCCTTTTGCTCGCCGCAGCAAAGAAGCTTGGATCAGATTCGCAGCGCCTATCATGGCTAGAGCGAGAGTCCGTTCAGCATTCGGTTCGCAGGAGGGTCGCCTCCTTGCTGACGGCGTCGCGCCGGTGTGGACTGCGGATGAGCTGCACAGTGCGCGGAGGATGAAATCACCGCCTGCTTCACGGATGAGAGATCGGGTAGCCCGTCGACCACTGAAACGACCACTCTTTGACCAAGTTCTGATGCCCGGCTGCGTGAGCGAGGCCTTCAGCGAGGGTCGGGGCGCGTTGCGGTAAGAAACCGATGTAGCCAGACCCGCGGCCGGTGAGCGCGGGATTATCTACGCGAGCGCGACACCCGACGAGGGAGCCCGAAGAGTTTCCAATCAACCCGAAGCAAGAGGGCCCCTGTGGGAGCAAGGCCGATCTTGATAGGCGACAACTGAGGGCAGGTGGCGCAGAAAGTGGGAATCTCTCCCCCGATGCCCCCAATGCGCGAAAATCCGCGGAAAACAAGGATTCCTAAAAAGCCCGGCCGAGTTTTGTGACCACCGGTGTGTACCACCTGTTCGGCCGATTCGGCCGTCAATCTCGGCCGATTTGGAGGCGAATGCGGACCTAGTGCTGCAAGCCCAAGCCTTCCATGGCCTCCGTCAGCATCCAATCACGGAACGCCATCGCCGGCGCATTGCTCTCTAGCAACGGCGGATGAACGAGGAAGTGCGATAATGGCAGGCGGCAGTTATGGTCGGACAACCGGACCAATTTGCCGTTGAGCAGATCGGCGCGAGTGACCGAGCGGCGCGCGAGCGCAATTCCTTGCCCGTCGATCGCCGCCTCCATCAGCAGATTCGCATCGGCGAAGGAGTTGCCGACGATCTTCCGGTCGATCTGCACTCCGAGCGATTTGAACCAGGTCGACCAGGGGACGTTCGGATCGATTAACAACCGCTCATTCACGAATGCCGACGGGTCTCGCGTGAACTGCCCTCCGTTGTAGCGCGGGCTGCAGACCGGGAAGATCTCCTCGTCCATCAGCCGGATGGCGTGAAGCCCCTTCCAAGTTCCGGTGCCGAGACGTAACGCGATATCGACCTTGTCCGACTTGAAATTGGCGAGTTGCCGATCCGACTTCACGTTGACGTGGATGTGGGGGTAATGCTCGTTGAATCGGGGCAAGCGCGGCAACAGCCAGCGGGCCGCCATCACCGGTAGCAAGCTCACCGTGACTTCGGCATCCATGGGGGAAGATCTCAGCGAAGTGAGTGCCCCGGTTAGTTCGGCTAACGAGCGCGCAACTCGATCATAGAGACGTCGCCCGTCCGGCGTGGGTACCATTCGGTGCCCCATTCGCTCGAAAAGCTTGATCCCGACCCGCTCTTCGATCTGCCGAATCCTTTGGCTTACCGCTCCATGAGTGATGTGAAGTTCTTCAGCCGCTCTGGAATAGCTGCCATGACGAGCGGCGACTTCAAACACGCGCATGGCTTCGAGTGGCGGTAAACGGACCATTTTTAGATTGTTAGTTTTGCTAACAGAGCGTGTCAATTCATATGGTTGGGCCGCGTTCGGCGGCCGTGGTCATGTCGCTCTCTGCAACGAGAGGAAGTGATCGTGAACGGACCCGCGAATATCGCCGATTCAAAGCCGCACACGGCGCGCATGGCGCTGCGCGATGACCGACTTGACGCGCTGCTAGGCCATCCGGTCGCCTTGACGATCCTCCGCTTGGCGGTCCCGAATTCGACCGTGATGCTCGTCCAGGTGCTGATGGGACTTCTCGAGGTTTACTTCATCGCAAAGCTCGGGCTCGACGCTCTCGCCGGAGTGACGCTGGTCTTCCCGCTGCTCGCGCTTACCGTAGCGATCTCCCAGGGTGCGACAGGCGGTGGTATCGTCACTTCGGTGGCGCGGGCGCTAGGACGCGGCGAATTCGCCGAGGCAAGCTCCTACCCTTGGTACGCGATCGGGTTGGCGCTGCCGCTTGGATTGGCAACCACCGCATTCATGTATGGGCTGGGGCCCTTGATCTATCGTGCGATGGGCGGGCATGGCGCTTCGCTACAGATCTCCCTGCAATATTCGACGGTGGTCTTTGGCGGAGCGACGCTGATCTGGACATTCAACTTGCTGATGGCGGCGGTGCGCGGCACCGGAAACTTGCGACTGCCGGTCATTGTAGTGTGCTCAGGCGCAACGCTGCTGGTGCCGCTATCACCGCTTCTGATTTTCGGCGGCTTCGGCATTCCCGCGCTTGGCCCAATCGGCGGTGGCGTCGCACTGTTGATCAACTACGCTCTCGGAACACTTGCCTACGCAATCTACCTGTGGGGCCATATGGGCTTGTTGCGGCCTTCGCCAACCCCACCGCGCCTGGCGCTCGCGCCTGCCTTGACGATCCTCAAGATCGGCGGCGTCTCTGCCATCATCGCGGCGAGCACCAATGTAACGCTGACGCTTGTGACCGCTTACGTCGGCTCCCATGGTATCGCTGCTTTGGCAGGGTATGGCTCAGCCTCACGTCTAGAGTTCCTGCTTGTGCCGATCTCCTACGGTGTGGGCGGCCCGGTCGGCATGGTTGTCAGCGCCAGCCTTGGCGCCGGACTGATCGAGCGTGCGCGGCGCGCCGCCTGGACGGGCGCGGTTATAGGCGCTGCGGTGACCGCCACAATAGGACTCGTCGGTGCGCTGTTAGCGCGCCAATGGATCGGCCTTTTCAACGACGACCCCGCGACCATCCAGGCGGGCGTGCAGTACCTGCACGATGTCGGCCCCTTCTTTGGGTTCTTCGGTCTCGGCTTTGTGCTGTACTGTGTAGGCCAAGGCACCCGGCGGCTCGCGGCTTCGCTGCTCGGAGCTCTGACCCGCGCGCTGATCGCTGCTGCGGGCGGTTATCTGCTGCTACGCTGGAATGCGAGCCTCGACCTGAACTTTTTCGCAGTCTCTGCTGGGATGATGGCGTTCGGGTTGATACCGCTTTCTAGTCTGATGCAGCGCGTTGGCTTCGAAGCCGATGATATCTCCAGCAAGAGAACCAGATAGTCCGCCGGCAAGAACCGACCGGAGCCGCAATCACACTCGCCCCCGACACTCTTGGCTCCCTCATAGCTTCGACTGCATTTTTCCCGGAAGGTTAACATGCCTGAATCCCCAGCCGGCAAAACCGGCCTACGCTACCCCTTTCCCTCTGGGGCGCCTCATGTTTGATACGGAGACAACCGCGCTTTTGCGCGCGGTCCTGGACGACGTCTGCGAAAGCGTTTCGCACCGCGAGATTGGAGCACGGACTCACGTCGCTTCGAAAATCCTGGAGGCCGCCACCAGAGGCGAGGTTTCGCCCGATGGGCTAAGGCGGGTCGGCCACGACGCGCTGTCCCGTGCACCCACGATGTGGCGCTGATTGATCCGGAGGGGGCGTGAATTTCCAGGTGACGGTCCTCAAGATCCTGGTGAGCTATCCGGACGGCTTCGCCGTGATGGAGGACCTCAAGCGCGACATGGCGATCCTGGCGACCAGCGGTCGCGACTGGGCGGACCGGACCAAGCGCCTGGCCGCGCGGGTGCCCGATCTCGACATCTTTTCGCACCGGCTGGTCGAACGGATCGGTGGCGGGTGGAAGATCACGGCAAAAGGACGGGCAGTGCTCGAGTTCATGGAAGCCCGCCCCGCTGCGACCGAACCGATCCAGGCGCCTTTGGTCGAGGAGGCTCCGGCGCCGATAGTCGCTGCGACGCAGGTTGCTCCGCTGCGGCAACCCGCTGACCGTGCCAAGCGGCGCCGCGAACGTCGCGAACGGCGGCGCGAGGCGCGCGAACGAGCGAGGGCGAGCGCCTCCTGAAGTGTCCTACAGCGCCGGCAACGCGCGAAAAGAGGAGGACGGGACCCGAACCCGCGCGGTATCGCCAGCCGCTACCGCTCCGGCGGCCCTGACCACGCCCAGCACCCCGCATTTGAATGGAGGGCCCGTTTCCGCCGACGAGAGCAACTGTCGTTTCAAACCGGAAGCGTTTAGCTCCGCGCTGCAATATCGCCGGAGAGCGGCTCCTTCCGCCGGCCTTGTGCTGCGCGGACGCTTCCTTGCTTCCTTGCTTCCTTGCCGCCTTGCCACCTTGCACCGCATCTTAAAAAAGGTGCGGCCTTAGCAGAAACAATCCGTCGCTCGCTCGGTTGAGGAGAATTGCCACGAGGATATGACATGCGTAAGTCAGCTTCAGCGACCGTTCTGTTCCTCTCCTCTTTCCTAGTCTCCGGCTTCGCCCTTGCTCAACAACCCGAGACTGCACCCGGCTCGAACGAGACCCAGACGACTCCTGTTCAGCCGGACCGTACGCCGCAGCAGTCCGATCAGGCGCGCGAGAGGGAGCGTAAGGCCGCTGAAGATACCCGCGTTAAGCGTGACTGGACAACACAGCGCGATGAGGATCGCACGGGTATGGACCGCATGCGTCAGCAGCATATGGGACGTATGATGGAAGATATGGACCATCGCACCACGGGCGGCAATTGGCGGACGCAGCGCGATGATGAAGATATGGACCGTCGCTCGCGATTCCGCGATGAGGATCGGCCGCGGCGCCGCGTCAAAATCTGCTTTGAATATGAAAACGGCGACGAATTTTGTCGTTACCGCGAGTGAGTTGAACGGACGCGCTGTTCTCACGTAACGGTCGCCGCTCCGGTGTCGGGTTGCGTCCTGGTCAGTTGCGAGGTCCCTTGAGGATGTTACGCATCCCGTTCTCACCCCAGCCTTGGCTCCGCTGGAGTGGCCGTGCCTCGCGGCTCTAAGGGGGTCAATGTAGATGCTTCCATGAGAACCGCTGATCTCGCAGCTCCCTTCGTGATCAGTTGTGGAACGCGCATCCAATTCGAGCCGAGCTCGACAGCTCCTTCTCCGAGCGCCGGATCGTCGCCTGCGTGCCGATTGGAGCACTAGACTACCGCGATCGAGGTCATCTGCTCGGCCTTGAACCGGCAGCCGATCGGTCATCCTTCGAATGCTGCCTTCTCGGCCCCCGAGGTAGTTCCCGCGCCCCTCTGTAAGGGACTTCTCGCGATGCGTGAGGTTCTGGAGCAGTGTGTGCCTACATTGTATCTTTGGGGCCTCTGTGACGTCGCGGTAGGGCCATGGGGTTCATGCAGCACACCAGGTCACCAACAACAAGGCCGCGACTGAGCCAGAGGTATTTCACCTCGCGCCGGTGAGCTTGGCCATCCTCGATGCGGATCTGAGATATGTTTGTTGCAACCACCTCCTGGCAGAGATGTGCGGAACGCCAGTGTTTGGCATCGAATGTCCGGCTTGGGTCAAGGCGGCTGTCGGCCCCTGAGTGGGACGACTTCCACTCTACCTATCGCTCCAGGCCTACCGCTGCGGTTTGCCAGCGGCGATCGGCAACACGCGACGCCACCGACGCGGGACGCAACGCCGCCGCTACCGAAGCGGGCGGGACCGGCTGAACAAGAAACCGCTGGGAGTGAACTTTCGGGCTACTGCGAGCGCGCTGCCCTCGCACGTTTCGAGCGCGATCTTCTGGGCCAGCATGACGTCTCCAATCGGAAGGTCGCCAACGGGCAGGAAACACAAGCCGATCCTTGGACGGCCGTTTTCGCCGACCTCGCAGACATTCGCAGCCGCTCCCGCATAGATTCTGTAGCGGTTGCCCGTGTCGCCACCGATTACCTCGAAATAACCCGTCTGCGCGAATTGCCGCCGTTGGACAGGCGAGAGGTAATGCCGCAGCAGCAGCAGCGCGCGTCCTTCCGGAGTGCTCTCGGCGCCGTGTCTAATGAACAGCGCCTTTGCAGCCCTCATCCGTGAGCGTTCATCCGGCCGCGACGGCCTGAACAGCCACACGGTTCAGCAATTCAGCCGCCGACCAGCCGGGGGAAGAAAAGAGTTTCTTCCGCCGTGGGGTCGAACGATCGGATCTGCGACACCTGACCTGAACCGGTCCGGACCGCAGCGGTGAAGCCGACGTTCGTCAGCTCGCGGAACCGCTGCTCCGCCTTGGCTAATTCTCGTGCATCGTCCGAGTCGAAGAAGTGACGGCTGTCGCCGGTACTGTCCATCACGGTCTGGATCGGCATGCGGATCCCTCCTTGTTGATCATGACAGAATATTGTTGAAGCTCCGCAGTTCCTCGATCGCACCAAAGCTACTAGTTTTCGCGCCTCGCAACCTAGGCTTCGGTATGGTTGTACGCAGATGGCCCGCAAGCCGGGGCGCAGCTTTTTGGACTTCGGCGAACAGCATCAGCCCGCCACAGCGTCACCGGATATGGCCATTGGTCGAAAGTTGGTCCGCATCCTTCAAGGTGATCGAGATGGCAAAGCCGAATGCCGCAACCAGTTCGGTGGCTCGCGACGTAGTAGCGGAGCAGGGCTGGGGGCGTGGACGGTATCCAGCAGCTTGCGCGAAGTTCGGCGGAGCTTCAGCGTTTCTGACTCAACAGGTTCCGAGCTCTTGTACGAGGATTTGGAACTTGGCGGCGTAAGAGGCCGTCGTCGCACCGGGCCTCGGCAGTGAAAGAAGAGCAATCTGTGAATTAGCTCATTTAAGGTTGAAGGAAGCCGTGTCTTAACACTCAGGCGAGTCCGAGGATTGCACCAGGAGACGGGCAATGCCAATCACTACGGAAACGACCTCGTTCACCAAAGACATTCAAGGCCGCTATCTCTGCAACAATCTCGCGGAAGTTGATGCCTGGAAATCCGCAGGCGGGCGTCCGTTCGATTTCATCATCGTGGGAGGCGGGACATTCGGTTCTGCGATGGCTGAGCATTTGTGGTTCCGCCAGAAACAAACGGGTGGCGGATTGAGGACGCTGGTCGTCGATGCCGGGATGTTCACCGTCCCTGAGCATGTTCAGAACACGGGGATCCAAGGGTTTGCCGATCCGGCTAATCCGTTCCTTTTGAACGAAAGCCTGCCGCAGCCGGAGCCCCCACGCAACGAGGTCTGGGGAATTCCATGGAAGTCGACTATTCCCTTCAAAGGACTAGCGTACACGCTCGGGGGCAGATCGCTCTATTGGGGCGGTTGGTCGCCTCGTCTGCTGGACGAGGAGATGTTGGGTTGGCCCGCAAACACCGTAGTCGATCTGAACAGCCGCTATTTCGATGAGAGTTCTCGCCAGATCGGTGTCGACGAGGCGAACGACTTCATTTTCGGCGAATTGCAGAATGCGCTGCGTCGCCGGCTCTTCGACAGTTTGTCGAGCGTGCCCGGAGCGTTCGCGCTCGACGCGCTCCCGCCATCTCCGCTGCTGAAGTCGGCCGCCGACCCCGCACAGTTGCTTGGCCTGTCGTCGAGCGGCGGACTTTCGCAAAACGACCTCCTAAACCTGCTGAAGCTGGAAGCGCCGCTGGCTGTGCAGGCGCGCCCGCCACACGCGGGGTTCTTCCCGCTGAACAAGTTCAGCGTCGTTCCGCTGCTGATGAAGGCGGCTCGGACTGCGGCGAGCGACTCCAACGGCAATGATTCGGTCAAGGAATTCATGGTGCTGCCCGACACGCATGTGCTGACGCTGCGCAGCGTCCCCACCGCGGCAGGGACCTGGCGCATCTCAGGCATCGACACCAGTCGAGGTCCGATAGATCTGGCACCCGATGGTGCCGTTGTCATCGCGCTCGGCACGATCGAGAACGCGCGTCTGGCTCTTGCATCGTTCGATGCCACCGGACTTCCGACCCTGTCTCTCATCGGCAAGAATCTGATTGCGCACCTTCGCTCGAACCTTGTCATCCGCGTGCCGCGGTCGGCGATTTCCGGGCTTTCGCCGGCGGTGAACGAGCTGCAGACTGCGGCCCTGTTCGTGAAGGGACGGGCAACGCGCCCGAATGGTGATCTGATCGGCCACTTCCACCTTCAGATCTCCGCGAGCGGCGGCGGCAACACCAGCGGCGCCGAGGACGAGCTCTACCGCAAGGTGCCCGACGTCGACTTTTTCGATCAGCTGAAGACCTCGACCGACACGCACGTCGCAATTGCAATCAGAGGGCTCGGAGAGATGGAGCCCGCCGATCCGGCCAATCCCGCCGCTCATCCAGGCCGCGTCGATCTGAGCTCGCGGACAGACGAATACGGCGTTCGTCGTGCATCGGTTGCGCTGACACCGACGCAGCGCGATCAGGATCTCTGGGCCGTCATGGATGCGGCGATGCAAAAGGTCGCCGCCGTCTTCGCCAACGGTCAGCCCATGCAGGTGCTCCAGAGCAACCAGGACGGGCTCGGGACGACCCATCATGAAGCCGGGACACTCTGGATGGGCACCGATCCGACCGCGAGCGTCACGGACGGCGACGGACGCTTCCATCACACCGAAAACCTGTATGCGGCCGGCCCGGCGCTATTCCCGAGCATCGGTTCGCCCAACCCGATGCTGACCGGGATAGCGCTATCGCGCCGCACCGGCGACATGATCATGACGCCTCCAGCCTTCGTGGCCGAGGCGGGTTTCGAGACGCTGTTCGATGGCACCTCTCTGGGGGACTGGACAATGTCGACGATCAGCAACCAGCCCGGCCGGGACGACCCTGGCTCGTTCCGGGTCCGGCGCGGGGTTCTCGAGGCACGAACGGGGACCGATCTGGGGCTGCTCTGGCTGAAGCGCCGGACGCCGCCTCGCTATGTTTTGCGGCTGCAATGGATGATGACGGCGCCGGACGACAATTCGGGCGTCTTCATCGGCTTCCCGGACCCCCGGAACGAGGGCTACGACAACACGGCCTATGTCGGCGTCAACTTCGGCTTCGAGATTCAGATCGACGAACTGGCCCGGCCGGACAATGCGCCCATCCACAGGACGGGTGCGGTCTACTCCTTCAAGGGGCCGAGCTTCCCATAGCCAAGAGCTTTATTGTGCTCCCGCTGCACAGACCGAGAGCACTCTATGAACCGGCCGGTTAGTGAGGAGACGCGGAAACTTCTGGAGCGCGCACACAAAGCCATCGAACATTCCATCGCGCTACGAGAACAAAGGCGTGCTCTCTCGAGGCACTCCCCGAGGCGCGCTCCAGAAGGAGCCGCGGGCTCCCCGACGAGCGTCTATCGACGAATAGCAGCGTTCCGGCTCTGCCGTTGCGGATGGCCCACTTAGCGGCGAACTCAGGGCGTCGCACCCCGGATGTGTGAGGACGTCAGGTTAGATTGCTCCAGAAGAGGGGTCTCAGGTTCGCGGTGCGAAGAAGATGGCGCCTGGCTGCGGCGCTTCGATCGGTCGGCTCTGGCGGTCTAGACCTGGACACCAGAGCGCCGGTGATGGTTCCGCTGTTTCAGAAACCCAAATGCGGGAGTTCAATCGACCGCATCATCTCCTGGCAAGCGTGACAAGCAAAACCGGCTGGACGCGATCCCGGGTGTCGCCGGCGTTCGCGACAGCTCATCTGACCCCGGTGCCTAGAGGTCCGCACGTAATCCCAAACGCGCGGCCAAGTCGGCGCCGCCGCCAATGGGCCCATGAGGCACGGCGCTTCCTACATAAAGTAGGCGAAGCGTGTCAGCGCGAGTGTACCGTAGCTGTACCCGCGGCACGCTCCGGACGATCTTCTTTGCAACTCTCCTTGCGCTCCACCTACGCGCAGCGTCGCAGCAAGCACACTCCTGCCGAGGTTTCGCTACCTGGATCAGGCGGACGGAAGGGGTCGCACCGCGACACTAAAGACCCGAGACCCCTGTTCCCTGTCGGAACTAAATGCACGTAAAGTGGAGTTCGGTTCCGCCGAAATTGTATTTGCAAACGAGCTCCGGCTAAGTCAGAATTTCGGTACCGGGGCTGGCTGCATACTTCACTTGATCTTTTTCACCCGGCTTCATTGACCAGGCGCGGGCCGCAGCGATTTCACATCACGCTGCGGCCTTCGCCGTATGGCCGCCAGCACACAGGTGGGGCCGCCAGCGTCAACGGGCGTTCGGTGCGTCTTTTCCCCTAGGAAAAGTAGTCTTGGTTCTGCCCTGCCTAGGTCTCTCGGGGAGCGGCCCCTCTGATGGTTGAAGGAGGCGGTGCCGCGCCCCGTGCCAAAGGCCTCTCTCGTCGGAGAAAACTGGGGTCTCAGAGGGTTTCAGGCACGCTCGGGTGGCGCCCGTCGGGCGATCGCCCTTTCCGAACGACTGCCGGCTTCCGGCGAGACCATCTTGGTGGTTCTCGCCTCCGGCGACCGCGTCACCCTCCCGCGACCTGCAAGGATCGCGCGGAAGCATGTGTGGTCGTCGTGGAGCAGGCTATCGGCCGGATTATCAGTGGTCCATGCAGGACGTCGGGGGGCGCGCCGCGGGCGCGGTCGGACGGCGCGCGAGGTCGCAAGACCTCCGGCGCCGCCGCGACGGACCGGCTCGCGCCGCCCCTTCTCCGGTCGAGGGTGAGATGCTCTCGCGCGAGCGGGATCCACGGCTCGATCCCGCGACCCCGGACCGGCTTCACCGCCGGCGCGGGGGCGGATGCCACACGAGAATCCGGTAAGCCCGGCATCATCCACTTGCGTTTGACAAAACAAATGCAACTAAAAGCCCGACCACCACAAGCACTCCGGTAATCTTCTGCTCAACCTCGAAGGCCTCTGGGATCATGGTATTCACGACCATAGTGAGGAGCGCGCCGGCCGCTATCGCGTTCACCGTCGCAGTCAGCTTTGGCGAGGCCCCGGCCAAAAACGCTGCTCCGCAGAGCGAACTCAGACCGGACAATACGGCGATCGTGATCCACAGCCCGAAAATGTACTTCGCGCTGCGGCCCGCCTTGCGCATTCCGACCGCGCTCGAGAGCCCCTCCGGAAAGTTTGAGAGGAAGATCGCGGCGAGCATGGCGATGCTTACGCCTTTTCCACTCAAAAGCGTGAGGCCGAGAACGACGCTTTCGGGTATTCCGTCCAGGAGCGAGCCAACCGCGATCGCCATACCGGCCCCCGTTCCGGCTTGCTGCTGTTGATCGCCCGACTGCTTCCGGTGATGCCCGCCCGTTTCGAAACGATGTGATCGGCGAGCGCATATGCCAGTGAGCCGATGAGGGCACCGGCAAGGATCGGCAATAGTCCGCCTTCCTCATAGCCATCTTCGAGCAGATCGTACGCCACCGCTGAAATCAGGACGCCGCATCCAAACGACATTATTCCGGCGACAAGCCATCTTGGCAGTGTCGCAAGGTAAGCCACAGCTGCTCCTGCCACCAGCGACGAAGCTCCCAGTACCCCCCACAGGCCAGCGCTCAACCATACGGGCATCACACGCCCACTCCATTGCGGACCGACGTCCGTACGGCAGAGCACAGAACCTGCGACGAAAGTCTGCAGCCAGTGCTCACCGCAACACCCAGAGCAGGATGGCGAATAACATGCAAACCACCGCACCTGCCAACACAACAGCTGCCGTCGGTAAGCTGGAGTGCCCGGAAGATCCATGCCAAGCCGGCTGCTCCGGCGGACGGCTCGCGAGCCAATTCGCGCCATCAGTGCGCAGCGGGTCCGTCTTGGTTAATCCCACGGTTGGTTGATGGCGACGTGCTTCGGGGGAGGGCCTGGGGGACCCAACGAGCAATTTCGGGTCCACTAGGACCTCAATGCCTTTTTCTTCAAGATAGGCCATTGTTGCCGCGACGTCTTCATCGCTCATCCGATCGATCGGAAGCGACTTGCGAATGTCGTCAACAGTAAGCGCGCCTCGGAGTTGGCCTAGGGCCGCAAGATTCCAGAGCGAGCCATTTCGCGATTGAGAGCCGTTTGTTGTGCGCGCGTTCATGCGGGTACTTTCGCACAGGAGGGAGCGGAAGTGGGTGTTGCACCTACAACGCCGCGGGGCGCCAGTCGTTCGTTAGAACTCGTGCGCTCCACGAGCCATCGTACCCGTGAGTAACAAATTTTCACCGCCCATGGCGCCCATTGACGTGGGCGGCACGAATAGCAGAGGGAGCCCCACGGCTTTGTGCGCAAGCGTACCGAAAATCGAGCCATTGAACCTCTGCGGGAGCAGGATCTGTAGCTATGATATCTGCCGATGCGCCGACGAGGATCATCGTAGTGCCGCGATACTTCTTCCACATCCACAATCACAGATCCTTCAGCGACCGCGATGGAGAAGAGCTGCCGGACGATAACGCAGCGTGGCGCGAGGCGCTGCGGACCCTGAAGACGCTCGAAAGCAATCTGGACCCTGGGCAGCAGTGGCGCCTTTCCGTGCGCGGCCCTCGTGGCCCGCTGTTTGAGATCAGCATCGACACTGCACGCCTGAGCTGATCCTGAATTGCGCGGTGTCCTGAATTGCGCGGTGCGCTGCGCGCATTGCGGCGCCGCGGCAACAAAAGCAGCGCGCCTCTTTGGAGCTCGCCTGATCACGTCCAAAATAGCCCGTGCGTGTGCTAGTTCAGCGGGTCGCATCAAGGCACCTCTCGATAGGGCGCTTGGGATCTACAATACCGAGCGATACTTCGCCGGAACCACAGTTCGCGCGCTACATGTTGTACCCTCGACCGGCACTCTGGTCGTGTCGGCTATGACCGTCGAACTAGTTTCGATGGTTAGCCAGCTTCCTGCGATTTCTCACCGCGCGATCGAGCGTCGCGAACATCTGAATAATGGCCCGTCGTGCGGCCGCCTGGTATGGAAACGTGCTGAACGCAACGGCGCGCGCGATCTCCAGCTTTACTTCGTCGGTCTTATAGATCTCAGGCAGAGTTCGAAACGTTTCATCTATTGCGTCCTGCATCTGGTTGGCCATTTGGGTGTCGATCAACATCGTGGCTTCGCTTTGGACCCTGTGAACCCGGTCCGCTATTCAGCAGGGCTGGTCGCCGCCAGCTGCCCTTCGTTTAGACGACAAGTTACTTCCGAAAGCGGAGCTAAGTCCTGCCTGCTCGTCCGAGTTTGGTACGACACCGCGCATACAACGTGTCGCAGGAGCAATGGGATGTTGCACGGGCGTGTCTGGCAGAGTGGATACAGGGAGGTGTTCGAGGGCGCCGTCGTTGGGAGATGTAGCAGCTTTCGTTCCAAGCGGCAGCCGCTGTGCATCGACCGAGACGCTCAAAGGTTTGCGAAACTCGCCTGCCGTCAGTTATCTCTCTGCTCCTGTCCCAAGTAGTGCACTAGAGGAGAGCAAATACTGCCATGCAAACAAGGCTCGGCTACGGAGAGCGACGATCGCAAGAAGCTGAGCGATACCAGCCAGGTGTCCGTTCGGCGCGGAATTTCGCCGCTTGCGCTCGGGTTTGATGTGAGGAATCATATCCCGGAAAGTCCCCCGGTTGTGCTGGAGCCCGGCCTTGAACGATATAGCAACGGGGAGCGAGGCGACGGCGCCGGTTTCACGGAATCGGCTACTCAGGTTGCTTCCAAAAGAGGAATTCCAATCAATCAAGTCCAGGGCAGAAGAAGTGCGGCTTCGGCCTCGCCAAATCCTTCATCACTGGCGTTCCTCGTTGGAACATGTCTATTTTATTACGGACGGGCTGGTATCCGTGAGTGCGAAGGTCGGTGAGAACGACTATGTGGAGGCTTGGCTCATTGGCAGCGAAGGCGCTGTCGGTGCGCTTCTTCTCCTGACAGGCCAAGCTCACGCTCCACCGCACCGGCGGATCGTGCAGGTGGGCGGTTCGGCATTGCGGCTCTCCGCACCCGACTTCCTGGAGTTGGCCAACCGTCTTCCCACGTTCCGTCAGGTCCTTCACCGGTACCTTGCGGTGGTTGTGGTGCAGACGTCCCAATCTGGGGTATGCAATGCAGTCCATTCGCTCAAGCAGCGACTGGCTCGCTGGCTGCTGGTGGCCTGCCAAAGCTTGGATGATCACAACCTGCCGCTCACCCACGATGTCCTCAGCAGGTTACTTGGCGTGAGGCGCGCAAGCGTGACTGAATGCCTGAGCGACCTCGAGGATCAGGGCGTGATCAGCACTCATCGCGGGCACATCGAGATCACTAATCCTGACCTTCTTCGGCAGATCTCATGTGCTTGCTTCCAAATGATTCATCGCGAGTACGCCCGTCAGCTCACAAGCGTCGGTCCGCCGGCCTAGCTGATGCCCGACGGCGCAAGCTTTCTTTGTGTTGGCCCAGCCTCAAGCTGGTGATCTAGGCGGGTGGTGGCTAGGAGCGCTGTAGCGGGAGCAAAGGCGTTCACAGACCTGAACCGCCTGCCGGAAGCTGAATGCCCAGCCGCATCGGCCGGTTCTGGTTGGTTGGGTCCTCCGACGGCGATTCATTCGTCGCCGTTAGCTTCGGTCCAACCAGAGGAGTTCCGCATGCCGGCGAATGGAGCCGGACTACCCCCAGAGCGGGGGAGACGACGTCCCCCAGGTGTCAAGCTCAGCCCCTTTGGAGAAGGCTAGTCACCGTTTCCACAACGCGTTGCTCGTTTCTGATGCGGATTGCGGGACGGGTCCCCGTGTCGGTCAGGGCGGCCTCGCGGAACGCCTCGGCCAGCTCACACAGGGCCTCCTTCCGGGCCGCATCCTCATTCGGGAGTACCATGCCCACCCGATCCAATCTCACCTTGAGCCCTTCGCACTGATCGAAAAAATAGCGCTGCATGGCGGAGAATCAACGCTGCTCGCCTTCGGCAAGATAAAACGCGGTCGGCGGCCAGCCGTTCGTCAGAATGGTACGCTGGAGCACCGGCTTTGTTTGGTGGGGCTAGATCTTCCCTGTCCTGGTCAGCACATCTGCAAAAGTAAGCAAGAACATGGCCGCGAGAAAGATCAAGCCGGAGACGGCGGCAAGCCTGACCAATGCGCGAGCTTGGATGAGCTCCATGAAAAAGACCACGACCAAGCTCGACTTGATGACGGCAACGATAACTCCCGACGCGACGGTGATAGGGCCCATAGGAATGTAAGCCAGGAACATGCTCAATAAGAGCAAAGCGAGAAGTGCGACCCAGATGACCCCGTTCTTGACCCACAGAGCTGACGAACTGCTTGGATGCGATCGATTTCCAGTCATGAGGCTCTCCCTGGCAAATAAATGAGCGGATACAGAAAGATCCAGACGATATCGACGAGATGCCAATAGAGCGCGGTGACTTCTATTTCGGGATTCTCGCGCAGGCGAATTCGCCTGGTTGCTCCAAGCACGATCAGCCTGACGACAAGCACGATGCCGATCGTGAGATGGATCGCATGTACCCCGGTAACCAGCCAATACAGACCATAGAAAAGCTGCGCAGCCGCCTCTGACAGTGCAAAGCCGGCTCCGGGGACCAGATGTTTGTCGATATCCTCCTTGTATTCGAAGCCCTTCACGACGATGAACGCGAATCCGAGCGCCGCAGTCAGGCCTAGGCAGGTGAGGACGAGAGTGCGGGAGCGTTCGCTCTGGGCCGCAGCTTGGGAGGCGACCGCAATGGTGAGACTGCTCGTAAGCAGGATGGCGGTGTTGATCGTGCCGAACCAGATGTTTGTGGCGCGACCAGCTGCCGCAAATGCGTCCGGGTGCTCGACCCGGCAGACGGCATAGGTGAGCATAAGTGCTCCGAAGAACAGGGTCTCGCTTGCAAGAAAGATCCAGATCCCGAACTTTCCCGCTCGTTGCTGGCGCTCGAAGCGCTCCCACGGTTCTCGAAGCAGTGCGGTTGCGTCGGTCATCGTAGCGACCTGGCGTTCTGAACTTCGGGGGCATCGGTCCCGGCCGACTCGCGTTCGGCGTGATACTGGTAAGGGCCACGATCCACAAGCGGCTGGATATCGAAGTTGTTCGGCGGCGGCGGCGACGTCGTCGTCCACTCCAGCCCGGTAGCGCCCCAAGGATTGTTCGGCGCGCGTTTGCCGTGAAGAAGGGACCAGGTCAGGTACATCAGCGGAAGCAGATAAGCGGCGGCCAAAACGGCCGCGCCAGCGGATGACATGACGTTGTAGACTTGAAACTCTGCCGGGTAGGTGTGATAGCGCCGCGGCATTCCGAGGTACCCGGCGAAAAATTGCGGCAGGAAAGTCATGTTGAAGCCGAAATACATCGTGATGGCGGCAAACTGCGCCCAGGACTCCGGGTACATTTTCCCCGTGATCTTTGGCCACCAGAAGTGCAGCGCACCGAAGAAGGCGGACACCGAACCGCCGACCATGATGTAGTGGAAATGCGCTACGACGAAGTAGGTGTCGGTTACGTGCACGTCGACCGGGATCGACGCCAAAAACAGCCCCGACAACCCGCCGGTCGTGAACAATCCAACGAACCCGAGGGCATAGAGCATTGGCGAGTTGAAGCTGATCTGTCCTCGGTAGAGCGATGCGGTCCAATTGAAGACCTTGATTGCCGAAGGTACGGCGATGACGAAGGAAAGGAACGAGAAGATGAGGCTCGCATAGGGCGATTGTCCGGACACGAACATGTGGTGTCCCCAAACGAAGAAGCCGATCCCCGCGATGGCAATGATGGCATAGACCATGAAGTCGTATCCGAAGAGGCGGCGTCGGGCGAAGCAAGGAATGATCTCGGAAACCACTCCCATGGCCGGGAGGACCATGATGTAGACCGCGGGATGCGAGTAGAACCAGAACAGGTGCTGGAAGAGAATGGGATCGCCGCCGCGTGCCGGATCGAAGATCGGCAGCCCCAACCAGCGCTCTGCGACGACCAGCATCAACGAGATCGCGAGCACGGGAGTCGAGAGCACCATGACGATCGAGGTGGCGTAGATCGACCAGACGAACAGCGGCAGTCTGAACCAGGTCATTCCCGGCGCGCGCAACATGTGCGTTGTCGCGATGAAATTCACCCCGGTTGCGATGCTGGCGAAACCCACGACGAACACGGCGGCAGCGGCCGTGAGGACGTGCGTGTTGGAGAACATCGTCGAGAACGGGGTGTAGAAGGTCCAACCAGTATCGACGCCTCCCGCTATCAGGGTGTAGACCGCGAACACCCCGCCGACCAGCGTCAGGTACCAGCTGAACAGGTTGAGGCGCGGAAAGGCCACATCGGGCGCTCCGATCATCAGCGGCATCAGGAAGTTGCCGAACGTGTTCGGGATCGACGGCACCAGGAAGAACCAGACCATGATGATGCCGTGGAACGAGAACAGCCGATTGTAGGTATCGGAGCTCAGAAACCAGCCGTTCGGCACGAACAGCTCGAGGCGGACCGCCGTGATCGCTGCGCCGCCCATGAAGAAGAAGACCGTGATCGTGAGCGCATAGAGTATGGCGATGCGCTTGTGATCGGTGGTGGTGAGCCAAGATGCGAGCGTGCTCCCCGCTCGCAGATAGTCCGGACGCGGCGGAAACGGCAGTTCGCCCGCGAGCACCACGTCACTCATGATCTTGCTCCTGTCCGAGAGAGCGAATGTAGGCGGTCAGACTTTGTACCTCCCCGTCGTCGAGCAGCCCCGCAAAGCTCGGCATGAGTGGTTCGAACCCCGCGACGATGTCGCGCTTTGGCTGGAGGATCGAATCCCGGAGATAGGCATCGTCTGCTTTCAGTTGCCGACCGTCCGACAACTGAACGGTCCGGCCGTAAAGGCCGTTGAGCTTGGGGGCATGCACGCTGGAAGAAGCTGCGTGGCACCCGGAGCAGCCTTGAGATACGAAGAGTTTGGCGCCGAGGTGAGCGAGGTCGTCGCCTTCGGGTTGTCTGCTCAACCACCGAGCGTAGTCGTCCTCACCCATGACCGTGATCCGGCCGCGCATCGCTGAATGGTCCGTGCCGCAATACTCGGCGCACAGCAGCGGGAAAACTCCAAGCTTGGTCGCCTTGAACCAGGTCTCCGTGTTGCGCCCCGGCAGCACGTCCTGCTTGATGCGAAACGCGGGCACGAAGAACGAGTGAATGACGTCCTGGGACGTCATGACCAGCCGAACCGGCTGTCCGAGCGGAACATGGAGCTCGTCGATTTCACGAGCACCGTTCGAGTGCTGTGTTTTCCACATCCATTGTTTGGCGAGCACGTGCACCTCAAGCGCGTTCGTCGGAGCGGTGAGCGCGCCCACATCGGCCGAGGCGGCCCACCAGAACAGAAATACGAACAGGAACCCGGTCGCGGCCGTCCAGCTCACCTCGAATTCGCGGTTCACGATCTCTGGCAACCGGCCGCGCTTGGCGTTGGAGCCCCGGCGATAACGGATGGCGAACGTGACGAGCAAGCCGAACACGAGGGCAAGCGTGAGCGCCGACACGACCACCAGAATCGCAAATATCCCATCGACGCGAGCGGCGTGCGTGCTTGCCTCCGGCAGGGTAAAAACGGTGGTCATGTCATCACCCCGGTGCGTCGCGACCGACGGCACATGATGACTATCGCCAACCCAAGAAGTGCGACGGTCAATGCGCAGCCGAGCTTCAGGGCGGAGTCGACCCGCCGGGTGTAGATGCCGTGAACCGGATCAAATCCGTAGCAGAGGAGGGCGATACGGCTCCTCAGTCCGCCCACACTGCCCCCGGCTTCCAGGATCCCGAGTTTGAGATCGAGTGGTTGCAAACCCAGGCTGGAAAACGCACGGGAAACGTGACCGTCAGGCGTGAGCGTGACGAACGCCGCTGGGTGAGCGACCGCGCTATTTTGGCCATCGGTTTGGAGGCGATAACCGATGGCCGTGGTGAGATGGTCAATGCTTGCCTGGCTACCGACTAGAACCGATACCCCGGGGCCGCCGACTTGTCCGCCGGCGAATCTGCGAGCCGCGGCGGCATCATCCCCTGCATCGATCCCGAACACCACGAGGCTGTAGTCGCGCCCGGCCAACAATCCCGTCTGCTGTAGCGCGCTTGCAACGATAGTGAGCGCCGGGCCGCAGATTTGGGTACACGTGAAGTCCGCCGGCAGCAGCAAGGTCGGCCTGCCGTCGATTGCGTGGCCAAGGGTCGTTTCATTGCCATCCATGTCCCGAAACTCAAGTGTCGCCGGCGCCCTGGCTCCTTCAGGTGGCGCCAGTGCAACATCTTTGAGCTGCTGTTCCGTCAAAGCCGACAAGGCGCTCGAGGACCAGACGGCCATGAGTACCGTTAGCGCAAGCACTCTCATTGCTGCGCTCCCTTGATGTTCTCGACCTCCGGGGCGTTTGACTTGTCCAGAGGATCGTAACCGCGGTCGCCTCTGGCAATGACGATCTCGACGGCCTTCTCAATGGGTATTCTTGCGACACCTCTGCCTCGGTCGATCCAGCTGTACCGAGACAGAGCACTTCGTTCGCTCTGCAATGCATTGGCGAGGTCCTGGTCCGGGGCAGTTTGGAGGCCGGGCTGCGGGAATTGTCGTTCGATAGGCAGCTTGAAGGCGGCGGGTGCATCTGCCTTAACGTAAAAAAAGATTGCCACCATGGCCAGGCCGACGAAACCGAGGTAGCCGCCGACGGCAATGAGGATTTTGCGCGTGGCAACGTCGGGAGATTGCGGCAGCGCCCGGCGGTCCATCTCTTCATTCGGCATGCTGAGCCTCCAAAGCGGGACTGAGGGCAGCTCCAATCAGAAAAGAACTCATGCCCAAGGCGACCAGCGCACCCATGCCACAGGTGAGCACTGCGTCTTGCTGATCAAAGGCAGGAACGATCAGCCAGCAGAAGTGGAGAACGGAGCCGAGCAGCACCAATATGCCGGCCGATTGTAGGCCGTAACGGCTCCGCCGACACTTGCCTACGATCAAGATGCAGAACGGCAAAGCTGCGCCCAAGGCAAACGCAATGACTATCGTCGCTGCCCAACCCGGAGAGCTTCGCTTCAGGTACCATGCGGCCTTGTCGGGCAGATCGCCGTACCAAGCGACAACATAGGTCATGAATTCCAGGTAGACGACCCCAAGCAAGACCGCGAGCAGCAGCGCACCCACATCGGATGCCGCAGACTCATCGAGGGTGGGTGCGGTCAGGAGCGCAACAAAGGCCAGCGTCGCCGCGAGCTGTTGAATCGCAATCATCGCCGGAAAGGCAGTCGCGACGTAGTGCGGCTCGACAGAAAGAAACCAGTCCACCGCAACTAGGCTGATGGTAGCGCCGTAGAAGGCAAGTCCCAGCGCCGCGAGCAGACGGCCACCTTTGGCCAATGCAAACGTGATCCCGAGGACGCACCATCCGCCGAGTGCAACAGCGGCGCGCAAGGCATAGGAAGCCCAGTTCAGGTACCAGCGTCCAACGTCATGGGCGATGTGCGAACCGTCCAGTGCCCATGGGTAGAGTTGGCCGGAAGTCGTCAGCATTGGAAGGAAGGCGATGGCCACCGCCGCGCACAGCGCGGCGGACGGTCTCAACATTGCGGCCGTTGCGGTGCCCCATTGGCCGCCGGTTAGTGAATGTATCAGCAACAAAATCATGCTGCCGATCGGCACGCAACTCCAGATGGCGAACGCGAGCAGCCATCCCTGAGAGAGGACCGGTGTCCTGTATCCGGCTGCGACGATCAGAGCGACACTCAGCAGCAGAATTCCCGAGACGGCTGGAAGCCGGCGCAGATTATGGAAGCTAACGATTGTCGCATCTGAGTTCATGGCAACCTGCTTCGTAGCTCGGGAGCATCCGCTACCTTCGCGCCCTGAGATTCCTGAAGTGCCCTTATGTAGGCCACGATCGCCCACCGGTCGTTTGGATCAACCCGGGCGGCGTACGAGTACATCACCCCGTAGCCATTGGTGATCACGTGGAAAAAGTGCTCGGCGGGCGCGGCCCGAAGTCTGCTATCGTGGTAGGATGGCGGCGCCGGAAACCCGCGCTGCACGATCATTCCGTTGCCCGTTCCGGACAGCCCGTGGCACGGTGAACAATAGATGTCGTAGCGCTCGCGGCCACGCGCGAGCAGCCTCGCGTCGATCGGCGGGCGCTGCTGCGCTTGCCTTTGACGTTCGATGTCTCCCTGCGCCACGGCGCCCTCCGGCAGTGGCTGTGCTTCGGTCCGATTTTCGAACAGAGCCGCGCGCGAAAAGGTTCCATATCGCCGCTGCTGTGTCATCGAAATGTCGTTGCAGCCGGAAAGCAGCAGTGCCAGCGTCAGCGGGATTGCCAGGCGACCGATCATGGCGCACGCACTTCCGTGACTCTCGTTGCGCCGGCCGTCCGAAGCAGGTGGCGGAGCTCGAGCGTGGTCTCGTCGCTCTCTCCGCGCGCGAGCAGGAAGTAGTGGTCCTGCGAAGCCCGTTCGAAGCCGGGGATGTCGAACAATGGATTGTGGAGCTTCGGCAACCCCGTTGACCACAGCAGAGCGATGAATCCGGCGAGGGCAGCTGCGAAGATCCCGACTTCAAAGGGTACGAGGAGAAAAACCGGCCACGAGTTCAATGGGCGCCCGCCGCTGTTGATGGGATAGTCGACGACGGCGCTGTACCACTGCAGGGCGAAGGCGAACACTGCCGTGGAGAACCCGGCCAAAAGCATCGTGACCGGAGTAGCGGAGCGCCGGGCGGGGATCAGCTGCTCGAGATCCTCGACGGGGAAGGGGGCGAAAGCATCGAGAAGGCCACAATCGGAACGGACTTTCAGGCTCCGAGCGGCGCTAATCAGAGTAGCGGCATCCGGAAATTCTGCCAGGAGAGGCCCACTCATGCCACGTTCTCCCGGTGCGCGAGCTCGCGCATGTCGAACATCGAAACCGCAGGGATCAGCCGCACGAAGATGAGGAACAAAAACGCAAAGAAGCCCAGCGGTGCAATGACGAACGCCAAGTCCCAGATGGTGAAGTGAAACACCCGCCAAAGGCTCGGCATGTATCCATGAGAGAGTGTATTCCAGACGATCAAAATGCGCTCAAGCCACATCCCGATGTTGATTGCGATCGCAATCGCAAATAGGGCGGCAAGGGACCTTCGCACGCGAGGAAACCAGAGCGCCTGGGGCAGGACGACATTGCAGGTCAGCAGCGCCCAGAACAGCGGTGCATAAGTCCCGGTAAACTCAAAAGCGACGAGACTGCGGTCGCTGCGGGCGCCCCCGTACCAGCCCATGAACCATTCCGTTGCGTAGGAATAGCCCATCACGATCGAGGACATCAGCAAGACACGACCGATGACGTCGAAGTGCTTGCGCGTTATGATGGCTTGAAGTCCGAACCCCCAGCGGATCGCCAAGGCAAGCACAACGACCATGGCGAACCCGGAGTACATCGCGCCCACGACGAAGTACGGCGGAAAAATGCTCTCCTGCCAGCCCGGCATCAGGCTTGCGGCGAAATCCAGCCCGACGATGGAATGCACCGAGCAAACCAGCGGTACCCCGAGTGCTGCCATCGTCGTATGAAGGATCCTCAGGGCACGCCAGTGCCGCAGCGAGCCGCTCCACCCGAGTGCAAAGGCCCCGTAGAGCAGCTGACCCGTGCGCGACCTCGTCCGATCGCGCATGGTTGCGAGGTCCGGAATGAGGCTGACGTACCAGAATAGGATCGAGAACAGCAAATAACTGATGATCGCCCAAAAATCCCAAACGAGCGCGCTCCGCCACTGCGGCCACAGCGACATCGTGTTGGGGTAGGGCGCCAACCAGTAGGCGTAGATCGGTCGTCCGAGATGCACGATAGGCATGAGCCCCGCAATGGCGACCGCGAACAGCGTCATGGCCTCTGCGAACCGGTTGATCGAGGCGCGCCATCGCTGCCGCGTCAGCAACAGCATTGCCGAGATCAGCGTGCCTGCATTGCCGATGCCGATCCACCACACGTAGTCGGCAATCGCAACGCCCCACACGACAGTGGAATTGACCCCCCAGACACCGATGCCCTCGTAAAACACCCAGACGATTGCTGCCAGAAGCCACGCGACGAAGGGCGCGCTGACCAGGAGAGCAATCCACCAGAACTTTCCCGGGCTTGCGAACAGAGGCGCCGTCACAGCTTGCGTGATCTCGACGTCGCTGGCCCGGTACGCAGAAACCCAAGGCGCCGGCGCGGCCGCATTCGGTTCGAGGACATCGCTCATTTGCCGTCCCCCTCGGTTGGAGGATTGCGAACGTCGGCGAGGTAGGTCGTGCGGGGACGCGTGTCCAAATGCCCAAGCAGGGCGTAGTGTCGAGGATCAGACTTGCGCCCATTGACGCTGGATCCATCCTGATTGAGATCGCCAAATACGATCGCCCCGGTGGGACATGCGTTCTGGCACGCGGTGCGGACTTCGTCGGTGCCGATTGTCCGATCATCGCGCTCTGCCGCTCGTCGTGCCGAACTGATCCGCTGGACGCAGTAAGTACACTTCTCCATGACGCCACGAGCGCGCACCGTGACCTCCGGATTCTTTTGAGCGAGATAGGATTCGAAGCCGAGGTTGGCGTACTCCTGGCCGTCGGCGTACCCCCGAAAATTGAACCGACGTACCTTGTAGGGGCAATTGGCCTCGCAGAACCGCGTGCCGATGCACCTGTTGTAGACCTGTGCGTTGAGCCCTTCGCTATCGTGAACCGAAGCAGCGACAGGGCACACAGGCTCACACGGGGCGTGCTCGCAATGCATGCACGGGACCGGCTGGAAACCGAGCGCCGGATTGGTCGCTGTTCCATGATCGTAGGCGTCCACCCGCAACCAGTGCATGTCTCGCCCACGAGCGACCTCTTCCGGGCCGACCACGGGCACATTGTTCTCGGCTTGACACGCGACGACGCATGCATTGCAGCCGATGCACACCGAGGTGTCGATGACCATGGCCCAAGCGTTTCCATCGCCGCTGCGAGGCGGTGCTTCCGGCAGCAAACTGGGGGGGCGCTCCGCTTCCGGAGCAGAGAGCGTCCTTGCAGCAACGGCGACTTTGCGCACCGGGTAGAGCTCGGAAACATAGTCCGAAGCGCGGACGATATTCTGGGTTGTGAGCGGTTCTTGATTTCGGCCGGTCCTTGTGATGACGGCTTCCGCGATGGTCCATGGGTTTTTTGTGGTCCGAAGCCGAGTTGCATCGCATCCGATGCCATTTCCGATAGCGCCGGCGCGATGGCGGCCATAGCCGAGCGTCAGACAACCGACACCCAGGGCAGCACTCGGCTCTACAAGCACGGGGGCCTCGATGGTGGCCCCGCCTGATCGGATCGAGATGACCTCGCCGACGGAGACACCGAGCTGCCGAGCATCTTCAGGGTTGAGCGCGAGAGCGTTGCCCCAGACCTGTTTTGTCAGGGGCTTCGGACATTCTTGCAGCCAGGCGTTGTTTGCGAACGAACCATCCCAGATACTTGGATCGGGCTGCAGCACCACCTGGAATTCGGACGCGGCACGAGGTTCCGGCATCTGCGGTAGTTTGGGCTCTGCAGGTCGCAACGGGTCCGCCGCACTGCCGGCGATGACACCATCGTGAAGCGCGCGTGTCCACCAGGTCTCGAAGTCAGCTCCGGCCTGCGCCTGCCAAGTCCGTCGAACGAGATCGCGCGGCGAGGCCATATCGCCGTTCGTGAGAAGCGCAATGTATTCGTGCTCCGTATGGCTGCGATAGAGCGGTCGGATCAGCGGCTGAACCAGACTGGCTGTCCCGTCGATGCTACGCAGATCAGACCAGGCCTCGAGTGGATGGCTCAGGGGAACGTGCCAGTTTGAAAGCTCTGCGGTCTCGTCCGCATAGCAGCCGGCGTGCAGTCGAAACGGCGCTTTTCTGGAAGCGTCGGAGAAATTGAGATCGGCAGGAGCGTCGTACACAGGGTTGACGCCGAGCGTGACGAGCTGATCGACGCCGCCCCCTTTCAGATCGCGAACCAGTTCATCGAGCGCTTGGGGCTGGCGCCCGGCAGGTGTGCGGCCCACTGGATCAATGAGGTCCACTGGCGCATTGAGGCGAGCGTTGATCCAGTGCACGACCGCGTGGGCTTCGGCGGAAAGCGTTCGGCCCGCGAGAACGATGGCGCTGCCGGGACTGGAGTTCAGATCGGCGCTAATTTTCCGCACGAGTTCTTTCAAATGATCGGGCACCGCGGCGTCCCGGACAGCTGCGCCAAGCGACTTGGCAATCGCGAGCGCCACTTCGCCGATGATCGCCGGCCGGAGGGCGAGCCGATGATCAGCTTTCGCCCCGGTTAGCGTCGGGGCCGCCTCAAGGCAGTAAAAACGCGAGAAGCCCTCGTTCTGCGGCTGACGGCGCTCGGCAAATCCCCTTGCGCTTCGGAGTTGATCCGGACCATGGCCCAGCGGGTCGGCACCAAGCGCGATTACCACGCGCGCGCGCGCGAGGTGTGGCACTGTCTCGATGTCTCGTCCGTAGGCCAACATTGCGCCGGCGCGGGCACTGCCATCGTCGGCGGGATCATAGGCATGCCACGCGGCTTTCGGAAATTGCCCTAGCAGATCGTCGATCTGTCGTAGCAGGGTGGGCGAACTCACCCGACCTGTGACAAGTCGTAGCCCCTCGCCACTGCGTTGCTTGAGCAGTCGGTTCTGGCCAAGCACAGCTGCGCGGAATGCCTCAGCCGGAGCGACGGCCCCTTCGTGAAGCGTTGTCCGCGAGCGGTCCGGATCGTAGAGGGACAAAACGGCGGCCTCCATGAACACGTCGCTCGCACCGAGGCTCGCAGGATGCTTAGGGTTGCCTTCGACCTTGATCGGGCGCCCGTCGACGGAACTAACGAGCACTCCACGCCCGTAGCCCGAGAGCGCCAGAGTGGTCGCAAATTTCAAGGGCTCGCCCGGCACAAGGCGGTCCGGCATTCTCACGTAAGGAATTATCTGTTCGTCCGGACGGCTACAAGCGGCCAGTCCCGACGCGACGCCAGCTGCGAGGAAGCTCAATGCCTGCCGGCGGTCCAGCTCGGGGCGGGCTACGCGTGAGACCCGTTTGACGGGCAACTCATCTACCTGTGACATACCGAGCAATCCGTCAGATGATCAACACGAATGTGGTACTTCGCCATTAGCTCGCGGCCGAGCTGTTCCTGATTCTTTGCTGGTGACCATCCGGTGTCGAACACCGCCTCGCGCGGGCGCAGTGCTTTCTCGGGCGCTCGGTGGCAATCGATGCACCATTGCATGGTCAGGGGCGCCGCTTGGCGCATCAGTGGCATCTGATCGACCGCGCCGTGGCAGCTTGTGCATCCAACCCCTTTCGCGACATGTATTGAATGGTCGAAGTAGACGTAGTCGGGGAGTTTGTTCACCCGCTGCCAGGCGATTGGCTCATCCTTCGCCAGGCTCGCACGCACCGGGGCGAGCATGCCTGCGTTTGTCCAAAGCTGGGAGTGGCAGGTCATGCACGTCTCGGTCGGTGGCAGCCCGGCGAAGCGCGCCTTTTCGACCGAGGTGTGACAGTAGCGGCAATCAAGCCCCAAGCCGCCGACGTGATGCTGATGGCTGAACGGAATCGGCTGGTTGCGCGTCACATCTTGTCCAGTCGCGTAAGGCGAGCTCATGATACCGTAGGCTAACCCGACCAAAAGGATCGGGGCGGCGCCGCACGAGGCCAGGAGCACCTTCGCGATCGTGTCAGCGCCTGGGCGGAAAATCTGCATGCACCTGGCTCTGTCGGCGGCTTCTCATCGCCAATCCCGTTCATTGGTCAATCTCGGTTTAGGGCTGCTGGTGCCGAACTCTGCGCTCGGCCTGCTTACGTCGCCGTGAGCGTTCGTGAGCGCGCTTACTGTCGGTACGCAAGGTGGCCGAAGAAAAGGTGTGATGGATCCATCTTCCAGCATGAAGCCCCCGAACGCGCTTCAGCCTGCGGCGGCCTGCGGCCGAAGCGACTGCTCAACGATTTGACCGCAGCTCTGTGCCTCCGGGGAATGCGAGGCGCTCAGAATCTTTGCGCGGTAGCGTACAAACGGAGTTCGCGGGCGCGGCCCATTCGGAAACTTGCCCGGCTGCTTCCGATGACACATCCCGAGCACATCAACAAGATCGCGGGCGAACGGCTTTCCTAGCTATTGCCACCCCTTCGCAACTGGGTGCCGAGCTTCTAGGTACCAGATAGGTGCCTACGTGCTCCTGGATGGTCGGGGCGACGCCGCGCGGAGTACAGCTTTTGGCAGAATGACCGCAAGCGCAGCCGCAGCAGCGGCGTTCGCAAGGTTCTGCAGCCTGCCGGAGGTTCGATGCGCCCAGCCGTTCTGCTGCGTCCGCACCGGCTCAGATGCTCGACGTTGACTCCCAAATGGGTCCTGTCCAACCGGAGCGTCAGGCGCATCCTCCCCGGGCTGTCGGCCGGAAGCGGGGAGACGAGAATCCGGACGGAGGAAGCTCGGCCATTCGGGGTAGAGACTTTAATGCGTTGCTCCAGATCCAAAGTGCGTCCGAGGCTGTGGTTCCCAAACTTGCGGGTACGCTTTCGGAGGGCGGTGCTCTCTTGGCCCGGCAAATTCATTTCCTCGAGCGGCCCTCAGCGCCCGTTGAGATGGCCATTCATCTCTCGACGATGGCGTGGAACGCCAGCAGCAGCTGAGGGGCTTTGTGTGCTTTCGTGAAAGCTGGCTACGGGATCAACCTGAACGGAAAGGCAAATTGCAACGTCGAGGTGGTAAGCGCCGGTGGCCCCGGACTTGTGCGCAGGCTCATCTCCGTCGCGGCCGCCGTTTGGGCCAAGCTGGACGATCACAACATTTCGATCTTGTCTGCCGCCGTCGCCTTCTATTCCTTTCTCTCGATTTTCCCCGCCATTGCCGCGCGGGTGTCAGTCTACGGTCTCGTTGCCGACCCCAACGATATCGTGCGACAGCTCAATGCGCTCCAGATCATCCTGCCAGGTGAGGCGACTGCGCTCATTTCAGAACGATTGAAAGTGCTCGAGCAAGGCACGCATCCGCCATTCGGCCTCGGGCTGATGGTCAGTGTAGGGATCTCGATCTGGAGTGCGCGTTACGCCACCGGGACGCTCATGACCGCCTTGAACGTGACTTACGCGGTTTCCGAGGAGCGTGGGCTTGTTGTCTTCAATGCCGTCGCTCTGTCGCTGACCGTGGCGTTGATCATCCTCGCAGGCGGCGCCGTGATCCTAATTGCGTTGATTCCCCTCCTGCTCAGCTACCTCCCAATTCCAGCCGGGTGGAGGGCTACGGCAATGTTGATCCGGTGGCCGCTGCTCGTGTGCATGATCATCGCGATTGTCGCTCGCTCTACCGCTACTCACCCAACAGGTCGAAGCCGACATGGGACCTTGCTTCGGCCGGCGGGCTCCTCGCTACGACCGGATTGATTGCCGGTTCTTGTGCATTCTCAACCTACGTGAACACGTCGCAGCCTATCAAAAGACCTACGGATCGCTCGACGCAGTTGCCGTGTTGACGACATGGCTCTGGGTCGCAGCTTACTTCATCCTGGCGGGCGCCGAGCTCAACGCCCAGATCGGAAGGGGGCTGACTCAGCGTTAGCCTTTGGCGTATCAAGACCCGGCAGAGGCAAAGATCTCTTCGGTGAATCGCCCCATCGGACCTGCCCGGACCATCAGAGTAAACAGCTGATGTCGGCCTTCGACGTCCTCCCTGTCGCTGCGAGCGGCAATCAGGCGATGAGCGTCCGCAAGGACGAGGTCGGCGTGGCTGGAGAGCGCCGAGAGCCGGGCGGGATCGCGCTCGCAGCTTGCGACCTGGGTCATCACCTCGATCATCCGGATCGACACTGCAGGTTGCGCGCCTGCGCTTTGCCGGATCATATGGAACATCGTCCCGAGCAATTGATCGTATTGCACATGCGGCACCACCAGGACCGGCTGACTTCCTCGGATCGACACCCCTGATGGCAGATGCAGGGGCACAAGGTCGCACAGCGCCGCGCCGAGTCGATCCAGGACCGAGAGGGCGGTGTGCGGATCGTTGATGCCGGGGGAAAGAGCCCTCACCGCGACTTCGACAAGTTGGCGAACGGCAAAGCGCAGATCGGAAGCAATGCTGCTTGTTGCGCCCAGCGCCGTCGCATTCCGGATAGCCGCTTCGGCACCGTCGACGGGAGGGTTAACCAGAGCGACGGTCGCCCCCGGGAAAACATAGTCGCCGGGGCCGATCAACAGCCGAATGGTAACTCTATGCTTAGCCGCCCAGGTGGCCAGGCCCTCTTCGTCAAGATGTTGCAGATAACCGCGCCGCGAGTCCTTCAGGGGCAGGGAGCCGATCCAGTACTCGCCCGGAGGAGGTTTCGGCTGCGGATCCTTGACGGTTAGCTGGCGCATAGCGCCGCCGAGGTCTTCGCTGACGAGTTCGACGACAGTTTCCACGTTGATCCGGCCGGCAACGTGACCGACGAAATAGACGAGCATCGCCACACAAGCCAGAGCGAGCAGAATTCCAACGCTCAGTGATAGATGAGGGACGAAGCCGCCCTCGGGCTCCGTCCGAATGCTTCTCAGCACCACGAGGGTATAGCAGAATGTGCCGAGCAGCATCCCGAGCGTGGCTTGATTGCCGCGATCGCGGACGAAATTGCGCAGGAGCCGCGGCCCCATCTGACCAGCAGCGAGAGACAAGGCGGCGATGGTAATGGAGAACACCGTTCCCGCGACGCCGATCGTCGCGCCGGCGACTGTGCCAAGCAGGGTACGCGCGCCCGTCGCGCCGCCATCGTACAACCAACCCTGCAGATTTGCGAGCGACACATTGCTCCGGTCGATGTGAACGAGAGCGAAGGCGCCGCTCAGGCTGCAAAGCACCACGAGCATCGGGACCAGCCAGAATGTCTCGCCCAGATCAGCCAGCAGTTTTTCAGCGCGGGCAAGCATGATTTAAGCCGGCAAACCGAATCGACTTGGAAGCAACAGCCGGAAGGTGGAGCGGTTCCGCCGAACCGCTCCACCTCACACTATTACCCGTTGCTTGGGTACTTGAACTCAGGCGCCGACTTCAACTGGTCGGCCGTCGTGTCCATCGTAGCGGTCCACTTCTTGGCCGCATGATCGAACTTCAAATTGATCGCCGAAGGTCGTACTGCAACGTAGTGGTCACCGATGCCCAGGAATCCTCCCACGGAAAGAATATAGCCGTCGATGCCGTTTTCATTCAGCGCAACATCCTTGATCGTGCCAATGTCCTGTTTCGAGTTGTTGTACACCTGCAGACCCACCAACTGCGAGCTCAGGCCATCCTTGGGAGGCACCGACGTGAAGGCCCCGCCGGGGCGATCCGAAGTCGCATTGGCGCTGCCGCTGGATGAGTTTGCGTCTGAGGAGTTCTTCTGCGCATTCGCCCCGATCGTTTTCACCTCGGCGAAAGTGTTGGGGCCAACGAACATCGTCACCGGATTTCCTGACCGATCTCTAGCCTCCACCAGGAACGACTGCGGCCGTACCTTTACGTCGGAGAAACCGGCCTGCTGCAAGTCGTTGACCATCTGCTGCCGAACGCTCGCCTCGCTACTGTTTGACTGGATCGCGTCGGCCTTGTTTGTTCCCTTGTTGCTGGTGGTGCTGCCACCATCGGCGCGATGGTCCACCGACTGGTTGGGAGGCGAGTTCTGCACAGCGCCATGATCCGCAGGACCGGTGGCTCGCGGTGCGTTTTGCGCCACCGCAACGGATGATACGCCAACAAGAAATGCCGCAGCCAAGAATGAGGTTGCCTTCATAGGTAGATCTCCTTTTGCTCAAGTTTCGGATTTTTGACCTGCCGAACAGCGGGGTGCCGCGGGACACCTCCGGCCTAGGGACATGGGTGCCTGATGCCGTCGTAGCCCATGTAGGTCCCGGAGCTCGGGTCGTACGATTTGTACCGCTGGGAACAATACGTGTTGTTCTCAGCAGCTTGCGCCCGGCTATTGGCGAGGGCGCTTCCAATCGCCGCACCTGCCACAAAGCCGCCTACGGCTGGGCCCCAGCCCCGACCATAGCGGTGCCGGTATCCGTCCCGCCAATGATGCCAACCATGGCGGCGGTTATGCCTCCATTGAACCTTCACCAGATTGGCGTCGTTTTTGGCTGCTCCACTCGCCGTTATCATCGGCGCTGCCTGCATCGGCGCTGCCTGCATCGGCGCTGCCTGCGCCGCTCCAATCGGGACCGCCAGAGCCAGCACGGCAGCCGCGCCGCACCATTTATTCGAGTGATAACAAGTCTTCATACGCTCTGCTCCTTGCTGCATTCCATCAACGGAAATGCGCGAGCGGCGGTGCCGTTGCAGAGACACTCGGTACGGATGTGTACCTCAGTGCTGGCCGCAGTCGCTGCTGGCGCTGAGTGCAACTCTTGCGAAACGAGCTTCAGCTGCGAAACGAGCTTCGCCAGCCGTTGCGGAAGCGGACAAACTTTGCGCGAATTATTCGGCCGCGGCTTGATCACCGCGATGACCAGTGACAGTCCTGCACCAACGTGAGGCCAAGGCATGTCTCCTTGTGGCGCAGAGTTCTCGGGTCAGGCAAGCGCTCGAATGCAGTGCTAGTCAGGAGTACGTTAGCGCACCCACCCTGTACCGTGGCAGGGCGTTTTGATCGGAACGCCCAAAATTCATGGCGATTGTCGCAGGGTAGGCCGACAGCGCTTTGCGAACGGTCGACCTCGATCTATCAGTCACGGAATTGGCATACCTGTCTGTGACGAAGCCGGTAGGAGCGTGGCATGCTTAAGTGGGCGTTGATATTTTTTCTAGTGTCAATTGTGGCAGGATTCTTGGGCTTCAGTGGAATCGCCGCTGGCGCATCCGCGATCGCCAAGTGGCTATTTTTCGCGGCCGTCGCGATTTTCTTGATTTTCCTGGTCCTAGCCTTCGTGGCAGGTGAGGTGCTTCTCTAGCTCTTGTTAGGGAGCGTCACGGCGGGCAAAGGCGATCCGTAGGTTCGGCGAACCAGCGGCCGCAGTTCGTCGTCAATCATCAACGTTCAAACCGAGGGGCTCGATAGCGATGCGTGCCAGAGATTTGTGGCGTTTCAGGAGTCTGTCACTACGGAACTCTGGCAAGCTCGCACGCGGTCGCTTCCGTTGAGAGCTCATAAGTCGTTGGAGAAGATGCCGTGTCCAGTAAGCGAATCGGAACTATAGCGGCCGGGATTATTGCTGCGTCCGTTGTGTTAGCGAGCTCGGAAGGACCCAAAGCCCTGGAGTGCCCCACACCTCATCCGAACCACTCGGACTTGGCATTACCTCAAACCCAAACGGAGATCAGATCTTATTCTAAGCTCATTGCCGCGCAGGGGGGCGAGCAATACCTACCATCCTTTATGGGCTGAAGAGCCGCTATCCTCACGCGACCGACGCTGCGCTGACAAACTTCATGATCGGCTTGTTCTGTCCATTAATCAAAAACAATGCGGCGTTGTCGGAGGAGCAAAAGAGGCGCGCCCTGAAGGTGATCGCAAAGAAAATCTACGCCCGGATAGCCGAGTGAAGCTGTTGTTGTGGTACCCGACTGATGAGCGTTGGCGTATGCGATCGAGTGCCTGTTACTAGCCCTCGCGCAGCGACCCACTCTAAACGGGCACGACCGCACTGTGGTTAAATCGCCATGCTTGAAGACGCAGCAAAGGGGGCCGAGCAGCCTGTGCGGGTCCAGAGAGGCCAAAGCGCGGCGGCAGGAGCTAAGACGATAGCCAGAGAGAAGGGTTCTGAGCTGAACCCCGGCGGCAGTCTTTGGTTGGTCCGTTACCGCACAATGCACAGCGATAAGTCGGAACGCAAGATCCTGCGTTCATGTTGTTAGGTACCGCTGTTGTCGCTGCCGCGAAACTGTGGTGCGAGCTCCCACGCACGCAGCTCCCTAGAACACTTCGCGTTCGAGATCCGCAGAGCGGGCCGTCAGAGCGACGAGAGGCAGAATGCACGACTCTGTCGAAATCAAACATGCGCGGGATGGAGCAATCAACGACACGTTGAGCTCGGCGGATGATCGGATCGTGCTTTCGAAATGGACGCCACCCCGTGAGGGCATCGTTCCGCACATCCGGCTCGGGAATCGATGGTTCAACGTTTTGTGGGTCATCCCACTCGGCGCTGCAGCATTAGTCCTCCTGATAGCCTTGGCGCAAAATCTTCGAGAGCTCTCAACCGTCCAAGACTTCATCAGACGGTATCCAGGAATCGCGCAAAACGCACCCTCCGTCGATACTGGTTTTCCATGGTGGCTCCAGCTCCAGCATTTCTTGAACATGCTCTTCATGATGTTGATCATGAGGGCGGGCATCCAGATACTGGCCGATCATCCTCGCCTGTATTGGAACAGGGATTGTACGCCAGGCACAGAGTGGTTCCGGTTTCAGCACCCCGTACCCAAGGATCGTATCTGGACCGCAAAGGACGATGCGGTGAGCCTTCCGGGCTGGCTCGGCATTCCCGGGCTGCGCCACACCATTGGCCTCGCCAGGTGGTGGCACTTCTCTGTTGATCTTCTTTGGGTGCTGAACGGCCTCGTCTTCTACGTCATGCTGTTCTCCACGGATCAGTGGCTGAGACTTGTGCCCCTGACGTGGGACGTCTTCCCGAACGCCCTCTCGACCGCCATCCAGTACGCCTCCCTGAACTTTCCGACGGAATCCAGCTGGACCCGCTATAATGGTCTGCAGCAGCTCAGCTACTTCGTGACGGTCTTCATAGCGGCGCCGGTTTCCATTGCGACAGGACTCCTGCAGGCTCCTGCGATTTCCAACCGTCTAGGCTTGCTCGGGACCGTGCTCAACCGGCAGGTCGCCCGCTCGATACATTTTATCTCATTCACCTGGTTTGTCTTCTTCATCCTCGCGCACGGGATAATGGTTTTTATCACTGGGTTGCGGGAAAATACCAACCACATGTTCGCTGGGGTGAAGAGCCAGCACTGGGTCGGATTTCCGCTGTTCCTGCTGGCGCTCATTTTGGTGGGCTTGGCTTGGTGGGCCGCTTCGCCGTTCACGGTCAAGCACGCCCGTCTGGTGCAAAAGACAGGGCGTCTAATGGTCGGCTGGATAAAGGCCGTCGCGGAGTGGTGGGCACCGACCGCGGAGTTGCGCAAATCTGACATATCGCCGCATTTCTGGCCGAACGGCACTATGCCCAACTCCGCCGAATACGAACGTCTGCTCAAAGGCAAGTTTCGCGACTATCGCTTGCGGGTCGGCGGGCTAGTGGAGACTAGCCGGGAATTCTCGCTGGCCGATCTCAAGCGGATGCCGAAGCAGAAACAGATCACCACCCATTTCTGCATCCAAGGATGGTCGGGCGTGGCCGAGTGGGGCGGCGTGCGCATGAGCGATATCCTTGATGCGGTGAAGCCCTTTCCAGAGGCTCGCTACGCCGTCTTCTACTCGCTCGCGGACGGCTCTGACGGAGGCCGCTACTACGACGTCCACGAGATGTTCAACATGCGTCACCGCCTGACAATCCTGGCCTACGAAATGAACGGTCATGCGCTCAGTGTGCTGCACGGCGCGCCGCTGCGGCTCCGGTGTGAGAACGAACTGGGCTTCAAGATGGTCAAATGGATCGAAGCCATAGAGTTCGTACGCGAGTTTAGCGATCTCGGCGCCGGACAGGACGGTTACAACGAGGATCATGAATTCTACGGCTACCGAATGCCGATTTGAAACCGGACGCTTCCGTCCTCGGCCGGCTGCGACCACAGAAGAGAAACGTGAGGAAACGAATGGTTAGAACATCGGCTCGGCCCACGAGTTATGGGCTTTGGGTGCTGCTCTCTAGTTCTCTAGCTGGCTGCATCGTGGCAGGGATCGCCACTTTTGATCAGGGCAATGGAATCGCCCATTCCGGCGGAGCCTATCTCGTGCTGGTCACCACCCTCCTTCTCGCCGCGGCGTCTCTGTTCCTCGCGCTTTATCAACACAAACGCAAATGGCTAAGGGTCGTTCTTGCCGTCCTCGTCTTGTTCGATCTCCTCGGCACCGCATTTGCCGCCTACTTCCTGGAGACGCCAATCCTCGTCGGATCCATGGCACTCGGGCTCGTCGGATGGATTGTCTACATTCTCTCAAATCCGAGCCAGAATAATTTTTTACTCGCCTCTTCAAGGAGCAACAGATGAGTACAACCCACGGAATTTCGTTCTCTTTGGCAGCGTGCCTCCTGCTCCTTGCGGCCCCCTCCCTCGCATTCGGACAATCAAAGGGCCCGGCGCAGACTGCAGGCGAACCATTGTCTGTCGGCCAGGATGGAGTTGCAACAAATGGCTCTGCCAACCGACTGCCGAGTGGAGAGGAAGGCTCCTCCGAGGCGACTGCTCAGGTACAGCCCTCACGCAAGGGACCTGACAAGTGGATGAACGCGCGGAATACGTGGGGGACATTCAACGGTGACCTCAACGCACAGAAGTTTTCGACGGCCGACCAGATCACGCCCGAGAACGTCAAGGGCTTACGGAAGGCCTGGGAATACCACACGGGCGACGTCTCTGACGGTACTGGCGAGAAGCCAATGAGCGTTTGGTCCGCGACGCCGCTGTTTGTCAACAAAACCCTGTATGTCGGCACTCCGTTCTACCGGATCGTAGCGCTCGATCCGGGTACCGGAAAAGAGAAATGGAAGTTCGACCCCCACGCGGTGCTCAAAGCGCTGACGCAGCCGGACCTGAAGAACCGCGGCGTAGCCTACTGGCAGGCCGAGAATGTGCAAGGTGGAATGGAGTGCCAGAAGATTGTCTACATCGGCACGATGGACGCCAAGCTCTACGCCGTCGACGCCGACACCGGCAAGTCTTGCAGCGATTTCGGTCAGCATGGCATGGTCGATGTCAACCAGTGGAACACCGTGAATGCGAAATGGCCGCTATCGCTTCTGCAGCCGCCGACCGTTTATCATGACACACTCTATCTCGGCTGGGCAGGCAAGGACTGGGCTGACGAGCAGGCTCCCCCGGGTACCGTATTTGCGCTCGACGCCCGCACCGGAAAATTGAAATGGACCTTTCACGCGCTTGACCCCACCATTGCTCAGCACAGTGGGACCTCAAACGTCTGGGCATCAATCTCGATCGACGCCGAAAGGGGACTCCTTTACATCCCGGTGAGCTCCCCGAGCCCCAACTTCTACGGAGGGGATCGGAAGGAGAAGATCCCGCTGGCAACCTCCGTAACGGCACTCGATGCGGAGACAGGCAAGATGGTCTGGAGCCGGCAGCTCGTGCACCACGACATTTGGGACCTCGATACCAACGCAGCGCCCACCTTGGTCGACCTGGAGAAGGACGGAAAGAAGGTCCCTGCGCTAGTGCAGACGACAAAGCAAGGCTTCCTGTTCGTCCTCAATCGCGAGACCGGGGAGCCGATCTATCCTATCGAAGAACGACCGGCGCCGAAATCTGACGTCCCGGGCGAAGAGGCTTCGCCAACACAGCCGTATGTGGCGACGCCAGCTCCCACGATACCCGACAAATGGCCGGGCGTGTTTCCGCTCGCCGACTGGATCGGCTTCGGCAGTTGCAGCCGGGAAGCCAAGAAGCTGCGTTACGACGGTCGCTTTACGCCTCCCAGTCTGCAGGGCACGATCACATATCCTCCGACAACGGGCGGGACCGAATGGGGCGGCGGCGCCATCGATCCGCGCACGGGCGTGTTCGTCGTGAACTCCAGCAGCGTCGTGCAGATCTATCGGCTGATCAAGCGCGAAGATTTCAAGCAACAGGCGCAAAATGGCGAAAGCTCAGGCTACTACGCTCAGGAGGGGTCTCCATACGGCTTCAAACTGGAGACCTTCCTCAACTGGGCCGGTATGCCGTGCTGGAATCCGCCTTATGGCATGATCGCAGCTTATGATCTGAAATCGGGTAAGCGTCTGTGGAATGAGCCTTTTGGGCAAGTGCAGAAATACGGGTTCTACATGCCGAAATCCTGGGGCTCGGTGACGATCGGAGCACCCGCGATTACCCAATCAGGCCTGATCTTCATAGGCGCATCGATGGATTCGCGGGTGCGCGCTTTGGACCTGAAATCGGGTACGGAATTGTGGAGTAACCTGGTCGATGCGCCGGCTGTCGCCATGCCGGCCATCTATAACTACAACGGGAAAGAATACGTAACATTTGTGGTGGGCGGCAATTCGATCCTTTTGCCGAAGGTGAGTGATCAGGTGGTCTCTTTCGCTTTGCCGGGCTGAAAAACAGGAGCTAAGGCGGCGGGCTGCGGCAACCGAGATCAACGCGATGCTGCTTTGGAGGCCGTGCCCATAAGCGGAAGGCACAAGACCGTATCGAACCCGCTACTCCGTCACTCGAACCTTTCCCGACGGGAGGCGTTTTGGGAGGAGAGAGCGAAGGCGGGTTGCCGTGAAACGACAGCGTTGGCGAGTTCTTTGAAATGGCGACGAATCAAACAACCCGCAACAGAAAGGGCGAAGCAGATGACGCGAGCAGATAGGATCGCCAGGCTTAACGAGAAAGTGAGCAGGCAAGTCGAGCGCCGCCGGCAAGAAGCGGATCAGCTAGGTCCCCCGTTTCCGGAAGCGAACTGTAAAGCCAAAGAACCAGTGATCCAGTCCGAAGAGTCGCTCAAGCCCGAGTAGACGCTGGCTCGAATGACGCACCAGAGTTGAACAGAGATTGTCGGGCATCCGGTGAGCCAGAGAAACGTGAGATTCATGCGGCGAAGGAAGGCCCATTGATGGCTTCGAGTGTTCATAGTAACCATGCATCCGCTGCGTCACCACCACGCCCTTCTGTGCTCGACGCGAATGTCCCTATTGAGAACACCGACCAGTTGCGTATCGCGATTGATCAGGGGAGGAGCCGGGAGAAGGTCGACGCCCCGGATCCTGCGGCGGCTCCGCTCGGGACAGACGACGAAGCAGGCGGATCGCCGGATAGTGCAGGTCAGGTTCGCCTAGCTGCTGCGCAAGAGGTGAGGGCTTGGCCTGGCGCGGAGCGACAACGGAGGTTTGGCCTCGGTAGTGCATGGTGGCTTATCGGATTTTCGGTGTTCATGAGCCTTGGTATTCTCGTTTCCTTGCTTTGGGTTAGAACCTAGAACTGATGTGTTAGTCGCGACCGTAGGGTATTAGCGGCTCCGCCGTATAGTGCAGGTTGGCGCCGCAGCTGACCGCTTGTGCGGCGACGAATCGAGTTCGAGTTGCTGCCAGAAAGTGCCACGCCTCGCGTCCGGCCTATCCGACCAACTGATCTTCGATCACGACGCGGCTATGTTGGCCCTCCCGGCGGCGGAGGGCACCGCTGGTGCTTGGCGCGCGCCCCTCTCGGTCCTTTCCTACCACGGAAAGGGGCCTTCAGGTGCGACCTCCAAACTGAAGCTCAGAAGGTTCTAATCAGCACAACGCCAGCGAGTACGGCCACACTCGTTGGCGTCGCAGTGACTGCGACTGTTCTATGATGTCAGCGGCAACGAGAACCTCCAAGCCAAGTAGGACCGGCCGACCGGTGTCTTGGCGGAAGAGTCGGTACCCATCTGGCTGCTCCGGAGGGCGAACAAGTACCGGCCCGTTGCGATCAGCAGCCCGACGATGATCGGAAGTACACCCGCAACATTCTTAGCCCCGCCACACGGGCCCTGTCCTGCTTCAGGCCCCGATGGCTGTGCGAAATCCTCTTCTTCATGTCCATCGCACGGTCCCGATCCGGGCCTGACGAGAGAAGGTCCGCAATCAGACAGGAGCGGACCTCCTTCGGCTTTCATTCGTTACACGCAAATCGCACGGCCGGCTCGCACCCAAATGCGCCGGTCACTCAGCGAGGGATGGGTCACCAAGGGACGAACAGGCGTCTCACACCGACGCACCATCAGCAGAAGGTCAGCCCGAAGGTAAAATGCGAAAATGATCACTCGTAATGACCGGCAAGTATCCGATCGTCGCGCCGAAAAAGAGGCTATCGAGCGCGAGATCAAAGGAATCCGCCGAGCAGTTCTCATCGTGAATACGCGTTCGCGGCGAGGTGCAGCCAACTGGTCGGAAGCCAAGGAACAGCTTTTGCAAGCAGGGATCGTACTTGATGGAGTTTATCCGGTTCGGAATGCCGAGAAGCTGCCGGACATCGTCCGTGACGAAATCGCCAAAGGACAAAAGCTCATCATTGTGGGTGGCGGGGACGGAACTGTTAGTTCGGTTGCGCGCCATTTTCGCGACAGGGGCGTAGTTTTGGGGCTTCTGCCGCTGGGAACAGCCAACAGCTTTGCTCGGGCCTTGGGGATACCGCTCGATCTTCAAGGCGCCATCGATGTCCTGGTCGACGGCAAGGTCGCTGATGTCGATCTTGGCACAATCAACGAGAGCCGTTTCGTCAATGGATCCTCGATCGGAATGCCCTCGATCGTCGGCCGTGCCACACCTCACGTTCTGAAGAAATATTTTGGTCGCGCTGCCTACGCCCTTGTCGCCGCAGGCAAGTTCTTGCGATTTAAGCCGTTCCTCTGCGTTGTTACCGCCAGCGGGGTGGAGCACGTGTTCGAAGCGCTGGACGTCCGTATTGCGAGTGGAGGCTACCAGGGCGGTGTCCTGGTCGCCCGCGAAGCGAAGCCGGACGACGGGACCATCATGGTGCAGATCCTGACAGGACCATCCAAGTGGACAATGGCCAAGGAATGGGGCCGGCGGGCGTTTGGCGCCCCCTTTGGTGCGGCGAATACTGTTTGCCTAAAGGCTCCGGAATTCTTGATCGATACGGACCCGAGCCAGCATGTCTCGGTGGATGGTGAGGTCATTACGCAGACCCCCGTAGCTACCGAGGAAAAGGGCGAACCTGTCGTTCGCGCGCGGCCCGGGGGAAGGCTCGACGTCATTTGGCAGGAAGGTGATCGCGTTCGCCTGACGTGGAAAGAGAGTGGCGGCCCGCTGCTTACGGGTGAACCAAAGACCAGCGGTTTCGGATCTCATCTCGCAGCGAAAAGCATCATTGCCTTGAGGGGATCCCTGACACGCAGTTGGGGGAATAGCGGGCTAAATGTGACGATCGATGTACCCATGGCTCAGCTGAACTCGTGACTTCGAACACAGTTCAGAGAACTGCTTTGAGGTGACAGGCATCCACACTGACGGCTTGGCTGCTTCGGTCAAGGCACCGGAGACAGATTCGCTCTGGAGTGCCGGCCGCCGCAGTGTGACCAGCTTGCAATTACGAACAAATCTCTCGCGTATCGGTCGCACTGAGGGAGTTCTCATGGGCAGACAAGATCACACGATAGCAGTTGCAGGACATCTCCTTCAGGCGCGCCTTATCCAAAACCTCGATGTGAGCACGGCGTTGCATGACGATGCCTCGCCCTTCCATTTCGCCCATGGTTGCTGTGATGCCAGCGCGCCGTACTCCGAGTGCCTGCGCCATGCATCGATGCGTGAGCGGGATTTCGTCAGAGGCTAACTTGTCCTGTGCAACCAACAGCCACCGAGCCAGCCGCTGTTGCAAGCTGTGTCGTGAGTTGCACGCTGCAAGTTGCGAGCTTTGGATCAGAGTAGCCTGAACATAGCGCAACAGCAATTTTTCGATTTCGGTGCGTGTCCTCACCAGTTCAATCAGTGCATCAGCTTCTATTTGCAGCGCTCTGCCCGGAACCTGAACGATGCACCGGTGAGAGGAGACACGCATTCCAAGGATCAAAGGAATGCCGATGAAGTCCTTGGCTCCGATGGTCTGGATTTCAACTGGAAGGCAATCTCCGGCCCTGGCGGTCAAGGAGGCTGCGCCGTCTTCGAGGAAGTAGGCATACTTTAGCGGGAGATTCCGCTCTTGCAACATTTGTCTCGGGGTCAGGCGTACCTCGCTGCAACGTTCAACCAGCAGGCTGCGTGATGAAGATGATAGCCGACGGATCAGATCGTTGCTTGATCGGCGGGCAGGCGGCGCTTCCTGTGCCGGTTTGAGCGATCGCGTCTGACTTGACGGCGCAAGCCCGCTTTCGAGTTCTTCCCTCAACATGATCGCCTCCGTGCGAAAACCATTTGTCCAGATGTGGGGAGGGTGCTCTCCGTGTCACAGTCAGGCTGAAGTGAAGGTGGGTCAGGAGAAACCTGACAATCAGCAGGACCTGATCCACAGGCTTTGCGACTTCGTCTACCCGAGGCGCTCAAGCACCGGGAACGAAACGGATCGTGAGCGAAAGCATGCTGAACGCTTCGCTGGCTCGTGGGCGCATCTGCGCTTTCCAGGGAGGGCTCATAGTTGGACGCGGGCTCCCTGTGCTTGGCACGGCAGCGGACCATCTGTTGGGTGATGCGTAGAACTAGAAGCGCCGCAAGCGATTGTGAGTAAGGAGCAACGGTCGCATCTCAGGTCGCAGGAGTATTGGAATGCGTGGTAAGAGCAGGATCGCCCTCGCACTTCTTCTTGGTGCAATTGCAAACTCAGCTCTTTCCGGTATCGGACGAGCCGAGACGGCGAAGCCGGTTGGGGTGGAACAGCCGGCCCAATCCCAGCAGTTCGCAAACACGGTTTATAGCGGCTACCGTGCCTCCCGGTTGCTCGGGAGTGCGGTGTTTTCGCTGAAAGGTGAATATTTGGGGAGCGTCCGAAACGTGATTGTTGCAGACGACGGGCAGATCGTTTCTTTGGTCGTTGAGGGATTTAGAACCAAGGACGAACCGGAGTTCATCTCTCGAATTCCGTTCAAGCGGGTACTACGGCCGGTTCATGAAGGCGCTATCGTGGCGGACTTCTCCGACTTGAGGTCCCGAGAATATGGGCTCTTTTTTGATCCCGGTCAGGCGCAAGAAGAGTCGCACGAGTTCTCGATCTCGAAAATAATTGGAGACTACGCGCGTTTGCAGGCAGGCCAGGGTTACGGCTATGTCTCCGATTTAGTATTCGATAGGGCCGGAAAGCTTGCGGCAATCGTAATATCTCGGGAAGCGTCTGCCGGTGGAGGCACCTATGCCTTCCCGTACCCGGGCCAGACGGGGCAGTGGAGCCCGAAACTAAGCTATTACGGCCTGCCTTACGTCACGGCAGATCAAGCAAACAAAGCCGGTCTGCGCCTCGACATGAAGGAGTTTCAGAACTCGTGATCACGGCGGCGGTAGATTGTTGCCCCGGTCTCCTCCGGATCCATCGCTGGCTTCACGCCGGCGGCCTCGAGCTCCTTCTTGACGCCATGTGATGCCGGCCTTGCTGGCGAGCGAGCGCGAACAGGTGACGAATTCGGCGTTGAACCGCTCGATATCCTCCGTCGGGACGATCGTGACCGGGCAGCGGTTCACGGGGTTGATCACGGTGACGGCGCGCAGGTGACCGCCTGCGATCAGCTTGCGGGTGACCTTGTCGGCGACGAGCAGCCTGTCTGCCCACCCCTCGGTGGTGAGCCGCCGATGTCGGCGCCGCGGACGAGGGCGGACCTCCTCCAGGTCCAAAAGAAGGGCCATGTAGTTGCGCTGGCAGGCGAACCCGGCCATCCGCGTCGGGCGGCTGTCGAGGACCGCCCGCGTGACGTCGACCGAGCCGCAGCAGGCCAGCCTGCGGCGCTCGGGACAGCCTGGGTGGGCCCGGCGGCCGCGACGGGCATGGCGCCATCGAGCAGGCGGACCAGGAAGGCGTCCAGGTCCTCGGGCGCGAACGTCGCGGACGGATAGGGTGGCCGGAGCCACCGCCTGAACCAGGGAAGCGGTCTTCTCGGCATCGTTTGCGTGGGTTCAAGCTTTTCGGTGTCCCTCTGATCGGCGCGACGCCCGAAAACGCACATAAGCTTCTCTTGACGATCGGCCTCGTAGGATGCGTGCTTGCGCTCGGATGGGGGCTGCGCAGAGTCGTCGCGCTCGGGCAAAGACTGGTCAGTTGGCACAGAGTCCTGTTTTGGGTGCGGCAGGCGATAAACCTTCTGCTCGCTGTGACCCTCGTCCTCGGTGTGCTCTCGATCTGGTTTGATGATCCAGCGCGGCTCGGTACCGCCGCTGGTCTTCTGTCGGCGGGGCTCGCTTTTGCTTTGCAGAAGGTCATCACAGCAACGGCAGGATACTTCGTGATCCTAAGGGGCCGAACATTCAACCTCGGTGATCGCATCGTGATGGGAGGCGTCCGCGGAGACGTGATCGCGCTGAGTTTCATGCAGACTACCATTCTTGAGATGGGGCAACCTCCACCCGTTCAGTCGGATTCGCCTGCAATGTGGATTAGAAGCCGTCAATATACGGGACGCATCGTGACTGTGTCGAACAGCAAGGTGTTCGACGAGCCGGTCTACAACTACACCAGAGAATTCCCGTTTATATGGGATGAGATTAAGATACCGGTACGGTACCAGGATGACCGATCAAGGGTCGAGGAGTTGCTGGTCGACGCCGCGCGGGCGCATACCGCGGGTTTTAAGTCGACGGCCGAAGAGTTCTCGGACGAAATGAAGCGCGTCTACGGTCACACAATGTCGGACTTTGATCCCCGCGTTTACTGGCGATTGACCGACAATTGGCTCGAGTTGACGCTTCGCTTTCTCGCTCCAATCCACGGTGTTCGCGAGCTGAAGGACGCGATCAGCCGGGACATCTTGTCGGGCCTCGATGGCGAAGGAATTTCCGTGGCTTCTGCGACCTACGACGTCGTTGGAATGCCAACTTTGCGGATCTCGGCAGATGCTCGCCCAGGGGCCCCGCCTGCTTCTTAGCACGCCAGATCCGCTCGTTGCGTTGCGGGTAGGGTGGCGTCACAGGGCGCCCTGACCCACGACGCGGATCGGGATGATTAGTACCAAACACGAGAGCGTAGCGACCATTGCAGCGCGGATGAGCGCGTGCCAGCAACAGGCAAATTTAGCCGTACAGTAGCTTCCCAGCAAAGTGCCTGTCCGGCGCGTTCGTCCGATGGGTGAATGTGCGGGCACTTCGCTAGAAGCGCGGTGCATCACCAACGATGATACGCGCGGATGACCGCGTGATGATGATGATGCCGGTGGTACCTTGGCGCCCAACCGTAGCTATGACGCCAAGGGTGTGCGTGCCGGACGGTATATCCCCACGGCCGCGGCGCGGACCAGCCGTAGCTATAGCGCCAAGGCCGAGGCCCCCAAGCGTACGGTCGCGGTCCCCAGCCATAGCCTCCCCAGTAAGGCGTATAGGCGTATGCTGGATAATACCCACCGTAACTGTACGTGTACCGGTAGCCGTAGTACGGCGGTTCATAATAGTAGGGAGCCGCGATGGCGGAGCCTATCAACGCTCCTGCAAGTAGTCCCGCGCCGATCCCCCAGCCGCCACGCCAGCGAATCTGCGTGAGATTATCCTGCACTGTGGACGTGTGCTGCGTCGGGCTCGCGGCAGCCGAGAGCGCGGTCAATGGTGCAGCCTGGCTACTGCCCACCGGAGAAATCGCGATGAGGCCGGTGAGAGAAAGCGCAATTGTAAATCTCCGCATCTGTGGCTCCTGTAGCTTCAGAATGCGGTCTCAACTTGAGCCTGCTATCTTGGTTTCTCGCGTCAAGAGTTTAGGACACTTTGTCGCGCCGAGTGCCCGGCCAGAGTCGCGAGTGTACGACACCGTACCAACTGAGAGGACACCGAACATGGCCCGGCAACGATCAACCCAATCAAGAGAGTGCTCAAACCGGTTTGGGAGAGTATCCTAAGTGCGGGCGGCAGCGAGACCGTTGGTTTCTGAATCCATCGTGCGATGACATTTTCATCCAACAGCTATATCGTCAAAGCAAGAGAGCGATCCAAGCGGCAAGGGCTGGAGACTGTGCCAGAGCCACAAGGATCGCCGGCGCTGCGCGCCTGCAAGTGCCCCGATGCAAGTTCAGCAGGGCCGCAGATAGTGGCAGGGCAAGCCGATGAGGAGGACCCATCCAGGAGCAGGCCGCACGATCAGCATGTCGACAGCCGAGAAACCAGAGCTTAAGCGTAGCCACGGAGCTCTCCATCAACTTCGCGGCCGCGAGGTCGCCACGCCGTTTTCAGGTGAAGCGCCATCGGGCCGGCGCGGCAATGGCGGTCCGCTCTGCCTCGCCCCGCCTGAACGATATAGTCGGCGTCCTAACCAAACGCGCGGTCGCAGATGCTGGCATCGACAGCTGCGAGGATTGAACCGGGTAGAGCGAGCGCGTCTAGCCCCGCGCTTAAACGACAGTTCGAGACGAGACTTATTGTCCGACCGTCCGCTTTGCCACCCAGCCTAGAGTCGAGCCTTGGATGATGATGCTGAACAGGACGACCCCATAGGTTGAGGCGAGCATTGCGGCCTTGGCCGGGTTATCCGGCATGGACAGGGCGAGTGCAACTGAAATTCCGCCTCGGACGCCGGCCCAGGTGAGAAAAGGCGCGTTGCGCAAGGAGAGCAGCCGAGTCCATCCGAACAGAAATGGTTGAACCGAAACAGAAACAAAGCGGGCGAAGAGAACGATTGGCACCGTCGCTGCTGCCAGACCGAGGCTGCGAGGATCGAAGCGCAGTATCAACGTCTCGAGTCCGATGAGCAGAAAAAGGACCGAGTTGAGAATTTCGTCGATGAGGGTCCAGAGCGCGAACAGATATCCTTGTGTCCGCTCACTCATTGCGTATCGAGGTCCTCGGTCGCCGATGAGTAGGCCCGCGGCGACCATGGAGAGCGGGCCACTGACGTGCAGATGCAGCGCAAGTGCGTAGGTTCCAGTGACGAGGGCAAGCGAGATCAGCACCTCGATGGCGTAGTCGTCGATGAGCCGCATCGCGCGATACGCAACATAGCCAGTCAACAAGCCCAACATTATTCCTCCACCAGCTTCGCGAACGAGTAACTCAGCGACATCGGCGGCCGAAACCTGACCGCCGTCTCCGGTGCTCGCAAAGCGAAGCATGATCGTGAACAGAACAATCCCGACGCCGTCGTTGAACAATGCCTCGCCTTCCGTCTCGATCTGCAGCTCGTTGGGCACTTTGGTGTTGCGAAGCGTACTCAGGACAGCAACGGGGTCAGTCGGGCTGATCAGTGCGCCGAACACGAATGCCCAAGCCAACGATACGGGTAGGTTCAAAAGGCCGCAGATGAACCAGAACATCAGGCCTACGAGGACGGTTGAAATTGAGGTGCCGAGGACGGCCAGAATAAATACCGGAATGGCGCGGCTTCTGAGTGTGTCCAGATCTACGTGCAACGCGCCGGCGAACAGCAGAAATGCAAGCATCCCATTCACCACGACTTCGGCAAAGTCGATCTGCCGGAGCCCATTGGCAAGCTGGTCTAGTAGTTGAATCGTCGGAAACGCCGCATCCAAGCCGATCAGGAGCAGTGACGTCAGGACGCTCATTACGAGAAGACCTACGCTGCGGGAGAGCGGCAGGAACTTGTGATTGAGCCAGCCGAAGACGGCACACAATGTAAGCAGAACGGCAGCGATATCCATCAGCGAAAGCACGACAGGCTCCCTTGTGCTCTGGCGAGAGTGCCTGTTCACTCCCTTCCATTAAGGCCGCTGTTCGCTCTACTCATTGAAGGCAGTGCGTTCGAGATGGCGACTTTTGAAACGTTAATAATCAAAAGCAACTTCGGCAGTTCCTGCGGGACATGTAAGCGGACTAGGATGCGCCTCAATCCCAACCCGTCTCCGCGACCGAGTCAGCCGTCGATTCTGCATCTGCGGCGAAAGATCGCGACGACGATTGTCAGTATCGTCGTTCACTCCGCATTCATTGGACCGACCTAGAAGTGCGGAGGGGGCGTACGACAAGGAAAAACTATGAAGAAAATCGCCTATGGATTTGCGGCCGCTGCTATGCTTGCGGGCACTCAGTTCTTGGTTCCTGCCAATGCGATGATGGCGCCACCGGTCGGCGCCGCGGCAACATCCGAGACGATGCAGGCTGGCTATCACTATCATCATCATCGGAGGGTCTGCACCGTGCGGACCGTAGTCACCCGCGGCTATCATGGTCGGCGTATCGTCAAGCACGTGCGTGTCTGCCGATAAACGCAAACTTGGAGGGCCGTCGATTGGGGCGGCCCTCACCTTGCATAAGAGCAATCTTTGCGCAGTGAGATGGGTGCGCCGCACGTTACATCGGAAGCTGACGCTCAAGAGTCCGGGAAAATCGACGTGCCGCGATCTCCAGCGCCGCGATACAAAGAGCCGTGAACAACATACCGAGCACCAGGAGCACCACGACTGTATCCATGATCGAGCGAGTTCCTGCAAAGGATCGGGGCGACGAATCTGACTTCGTCATTCCTCGGTGTCGGTTGCCACACGCCTATTGCCGTCAAGCAATCGCGTATGCCGAGAACAGAAGGCAGGTGAGATAGATGCAAGCGAGGCAAATGCCAGCGGTTCTCGCCGTGCGGGCATCTAGCCGCGAGCTCGTTCGGGTAGCGAGCCCGGGCAGTTTCTCATACTGTGCAAAGAGCTGGCGACCGGCACGTCCTCGAAAAAGTACATTTCTCATGTGTGCCTCCACACAAACCTGATCCGATCCAACAAGGTGCGGAGCGCAGAAGCCGGAAAGAACGTGGCCGGCGATCCGCGTTGGTTCTCTCGTCCGCTTCACGCAAGATAGTGGACGGCGTCCCATCGGTCAGTCAGGAGATGAGCGGGGCTTGTCGGGATAATCCTGACGTCCGCACGTACGCACGGCCGTTTGGCCCACCTACTTCCCGGTCAAACTTGATCCGCACTCTTTCCCGAATGGCTCAACCAGCCAAGGGCCACGCCGTAGCGCACTATGTCGGCACGCGTGAACAGTCCGAGCTTTTCGACCGCCCTGGCCTTGTAAGTTTCGACGGTCTTGATGCTGATGCTTAGCTGAGTGGCAATTTCCTTGTTGCTGAATCCTTGTGCGATGAATCTGAGGACCTCACTCTCGCGCGGTGTCAGCTCGCCGGCTGTGGAAGCGCCGGAAGACGAGTGGGCGCCCTGCGCCGATGGAAGTGCTTTCTCCGCTATTGCTGGATCCAGATACAAACCACCGCCAGCGATCGCGCGAACTGCGCGCTCGAGTTCGTCGGCCGCAGAGCGCTTCAGCAGATAGCCGCGAGCTCCCGCTTGCAGCATCGGCTGAACGTAGGCGTGATCCTCGTGCACGGTCAGCGCCAGAAGACGAACTTGAGGAAGCTGCGTCGCTAAGGTGCGAGCAACTTCGAGGCCACTGATACCGGGAAGTGAAATGTCCAGGATGGCAATGTCCGGTGTGGCCTGGCGAATGATGTCTAGGGCGGCCTGTCCATCCGTTGCTTCCCCGACGATCTCGATGTCATGCACGTCCTGAAGCAACGCCTTCATTCCGGCCAGAACAAGCGGATGATCGTCAGTCAACGTGATCCGGATCGGGCACATAGCCCATCTCCTCTATTGGCACCGGTATTCTCATGAAAAGAGAGGTGCCGTGGCCGGGTTCAGATTCAATCGCCAAAGATCCACCGAGCAGCGTGAGGCGCTCCTCGATGACGGACAGGCCCAATTTTGCGTGGCGGCTCTCACCCTGCGAGAATTCCTGAAAGTCGAAGCCGTTCCCGTCGTCTTCGACGACGATCCTAAGCTCCGTTGTGCGTCGGTCGATGACCACGCTGACGTTTCGAGCTTGCGCGTGTTTGACCACGTTGTTCACGGCCTCCTGGACGGCGCGGTAAACCGCGATTTCGACGTCCTGGCCGAGACGATCTCTTCTGCCCAGAGGCTGAAAATCAACGCTGATCCCGAACCGGCGCCGGATCTCCGCGCAGAATGCCTCCAGCGCCTTGTAAAGTCCCAGGTCATCAAGGGCGGTCGGGCGCAGGTCAGAGGCGATTTGATGGATATCGCGCCCAATTCCTCTCGCGAGTCCTTGCAGCCAATTGAGCCTCTCCAATCCGAGCTTGCGTTTGGGGCTCGTGCCCAGAAGCGGCTCCAGGTTCTTCAGACCGAGAAGTAGACCTGTGACCGTCTGGCCGATCTGATCGTGAAGCTCTCTTGCGATTCTACGGCGTTCATTTTCTTCCGCTTCGGAAAGACGTCGAAGCAGTTGCTGTCGCTCCAGCTCGGCTCGCTTGGTCTCGTCGATATCCAGAATGACGCCATACACGACGTCCAAGTTCTTATCATCGATGCGAGACAGCCGCCCGCTGGCCCGCAGCCACCGGCTGTGAGGGGGAGCGGTCCGGAAATCAGCAATCGCCACGTTTCCCGAACGGCAACTCAGCAAGGAAGCCTCAAAGTTCCGCTGGTCGGCGGGATCAATACAGCTCAGTATCCGATCGATCGGAAGGATCGTATCTCCTTCGGAGCGCGAACCGTCTATCCGGAGCATCTCTCGGGCGCGGGGCGACACGATCGCTTCTCTGCTCGCAAAATCACAGCTGAACACGCCGAGATCTGCGGCATCAATCGTCAGCCTCCGTCGCTCTTCACTTGCGCTGAGTGCCAATGCTGCCTGCGCTTCTTGCTCGCGCCGGCGAAGCGAAATGTCGCGTATGGTGTACCAGGCCAAAGTCAGAGCCAACACGAAGCTCAATACCCCACCCCCGGCTAGGAAAATGGCTGAGCGCTGGACGGGACCATTCAGTTCCTGCGTCGGTATTCCGAAATGGACCGACCATCCGCTGGTTCCGGGGATGACTTTGTAGATCGAGTCGACTTGTTCGCCGGCAGGCGTGGTTTTGACGTAGCTTCCTTCTGGCGCTGAGGCTATCGCCTGGCGGACCGTAGCGCTGGCAGATTGTCCGAGTTCGGATTGTTCACCGAAGGTGCGGGCGACGATGTTCCCCTTGGCATCGACCACGAAACCGACCCAGCCGGCCGGGGCTCCTGCGCTCTTCAAAATCTGGCTTATTGCATCAGGCACCAGGGCCACCGTGAGTACAAACTTCAATTGCCCATCGCGCTCTACAGGGGCCCTGACGGCCACCACGCGTTTGCCGGTGATGGGACCACGTGGCCCAATTCCGCCGATCGCCGGCTTTCTCGTTTTCAGGATCTGTTCGAAATTCTCTCGGTCGGCGGTGGCGCGCATCCCATCTCCGAGTGGACGGCTGACATCAAGCACCTGATTCCCATCAGGATCGACGAGCTGAATCGTCTGCCAAAGAGGACGTGCTTCGTTGACACGCGTCGCTTCGCGATAGAACGCGTCAAGGTCCGGCTTGTCGAGTGTTGCGGACGCCGCGACGGTCTCGGCGATCTCGAGCTGGAGACTGATTTCGGAGGCAAGCCGGTTGACGACGCTGTCGAGCGTCTCCACGGCGGCAGCCTGAGAGCCCCTGCGCTGCTGCTGCGCGTTCAGGAAAACGACCCAACCCGCAAAAAGCGCAAGAGGCATCGCTGCCGCGATGAAGACGAGGATCAAGGGGCGGCGGGCTGCGCGCCGGGAGATTGAGGTGGGGGCCTCCTTGCCGGTGGGTATCAAATGAGACAGCAAAACGCCCACGTGCTGGCACTTCCTCGATGTTTTCTGGGTCAGGTTTTTCCCGACAGGACTAACGGACGCCCCGACTCCCGGCATCGCTCGATCCGTCCCATCGTACAGGCAATCATTGTTGCGGTCTAGAATCGGGAATTGACATGGAACATCAGCATTGCCGCTGCTGCCGAGCGAAGGAGATCGTAGAGACGGAAATGTCATCGCAAGAAATCAAAGTCCGAACCGATATCGAGGTGCTGGTTGGGGCCTTGGAAGAGGCACAAAGGCTTCTTGCGACTTACGAGAGCCCTTGCTGCAATCGTAGCAGGGACGACATTCTCGCTATGCTCGAGTTCATCATATGCGACCCTTCCGTGAGAACTGCGCTGCTTCGTCAAAGGAGCGCAGCCGCCCTAGGGGATAGGTCTTGCGCGAGAGCGCAGCTCCCAACCAAACGAAACTCCCGAGCGTGCTAAAACGGGCGACACTTTGTATCCGTTCTTTGCCACTGTGTTTGTGATCGACGCGTCCAGAGTTTTGCTGCGTGGCGCCGCGGCGGGTGAAGGCTCCGACTGTGAGTGCGGCATCGGTAGTGGCCTAGCCGAGGCCGCCGGGGTACCAATGTCAGCTGACCCTTAATTCACTGGGGCATGCTGCTAGAAGCGATTATCTTCGGCCCACGCGCAGCAGCGTGCTCCATGACGAAACCCGGTGGCCCTCGAAAATCGTCAAGAGAGGTGCCCTCGACAAGAAGCCATACTCTGCGTCTGATCGCAGCTCCCTGCCTCCCGGAATGGGAGGCGCTCAGGATAGTTGTGCGCCAGAGTACAAACCGCCTCGTGGGTCGGGAGCGCGAGGCCTTACCATCTGTGTTCGCTTACGTACCGACCTTTACTCGGCGTCGGCCCTAAGTCTCGGAACGTAGTGGCCGCCCGTTAGCTATATGGATGTTAAATCCTCCAAGTTGGAAAGGTCATCACATGAACAGGATGCTCATTGCGGGTTCGGCCGTCGTGCTGATGGCGCTGGCGACCCCCGCCGCCGCACAGAACGCCACGAACGGATCTCAGGCCTCATCACAACCTTCCGGTAACTCGAACCAGAATCTTGCCGCGGCGCAAAAGATCCAGCAGGATCTGCAGAAGGCCGGCTTCACCGACGTCAAGGTCGTAGCCGAATCCTTCGTCGTGCAGGCCAAAAGCAAGGACGGCAATCCGGTGCTGATGACAATCGGCCCGCATGGAATGTCGGTTTTCGAAGCCATGAATGTGAATCCGCCCGATTCCAAGTCGGGCAGCTCATCTCAAGGGACCACCGGGTCGAATTCGCCGCGGCAGGGCACTTCCAAATAGAGGCCGAGACGCCGGAGTGCTCGTTCGGAGGGAACACGACATGCAGCGGTTGGCTCGGCGAACTGTCCGAAAGAGTCCGAGAAAACGCCGGCGTCGGAGTCCTGACGTACAGCTCTCCTCGCTCCCCGAGCGGTTGAAGCAACTGGCGGACCGAGCAAAACGGGAGGCTGCTGATCTGCCTCCCGGCGAAGAACGGGAGAGCTGTCGTCTCAAGGCAGCTCAAGCGGAGAACGTGTTGGAGTTCGTACGCTTGCTGCAGAGCCAACCTTGAGCTTATCACATGGTGCGGGACCGTACCAACCTTCGATAAGCCGCCGGCTACCGTGCGAACCCGCGGTTCTCGCGAGCCGTTGATTGCTTCTCGTAAGTTGTTGGAGCCTTCACGAAGGTATAAGGGGCCCGCGATGGCGAACACAGAACGAGCCGCGAGTCCTGGCCTCAACCGCCGCGCGCTACTCACTGCGGGAATTGTCGCCGGATCCTCCCTGGCGATTTCTTCCGGCAGCGCAACGGCTGACACAATCTCGCAGCAGGTCCCCTGGGCGCCGGGCGAAGCCAACAACCCGGCGCCAGTTGCCACCGGCGGCTATCAGTTTTTCACCCAAGACGAAGTTGCCTGGGTGGATGCGGTTGTTTCCCGATTGATACCCAAGGACGAGCTAGGACCGGGCGCGCGTGAGCTTGGCGTCACGGTCTTCATCGACCGGCAGCTTGCAGGAGCGTACGGGCGAGCCGAACGCTGGTACATGGGTGGCCCTTGGGCAAAGGGCACGGAAACTCAGGGCTATCAATCACGGATGGCGCCAGCCCAATTGTATCGAGCCGCGATCAAAGCCGTCGATGGCTATTGCCGAAACGGGTTCGGTGGAAAGGCTTTCGTGGACCTCGGCGCGGAGCAGCAGGACAAGGTGCTCGGCGACCTCGAGGAGGGAAAAGCAAAGCTCGAGCAGGTCGACGGGAAGGCATTCTTCAAGCAGCTCCTCCTCAATACCCAGGAAGGATTCTTCGCAGATCCCTTGTACGGCGGAAACAAGAATATGGCAGCCTGGAAGATGATCGGCTTTCCGGGCGCGCGATACGATTACCGTGACTTCGTCAGTAAGCACGGCCAGCGCTACCCATTACCGCCGGTGTCACTCTATGGCCGTCCCCATTGGACTCCGAAAGGATAGGGAGACCTCAAGATGGCTACCAAGCTCCCTCCCGTGGATGCGCTCCTCGTTGGGTTCGGCTGGACCGGCGCGCTGCTCGGCCAGGAACTGAGTGATGCCGGGCTGAACGTCTTGGCACTTGAGCGCGGTGGCTGGCGGGATACGACGACCGACTTTGCCACAACGTTCATTCAAGACGAGCTCCGCTATTACTATCGCCATGCACTCTTCCAAGAGCCTGCGCGTGAGACGCTGAGCTTCCGAAACTCGAGGAGCGAGACCGCTCTACCAATGCGCCAACTCGGCTCCTTTCTCCCAGGGACGGGCGTGGGCGGGGCGGGAATTCATTGGAATGGACAGAACTGGCGTTTCCTGCCGAGCGATTTCCTCGCCCGGAGCCACAACACGGATCGCTACGGCGCGGCAGCAATACCACAGGACATGACTATCCAGGATTGGGGCGTCACGTATGACGACCTGGAGCCGTACTTCGACAAATGGGAGTACCTCTGCGGCATCTCGGGCAAGGCAGGGAATATCAAAGGTCAAATCCAGCCCGGCGGAAACCCGTTCGAAGGCCCGCGGACCAGAGAGTATCCCAATCCTCCCATGGAGATGACGTACGGCCCGACACTCTTCGCGCAGGCCGCGAATGACGTCGGCCTAAAGCCTTTCCCGGCTCCCTCCGCCAACATGTCTCGCGCTTATACCAATCCACTCGGGGTGCAACTCGGCCCATGCACCTATTGCGGGTTCTGCGAGAAGTTCGGCTGCGGGAATTACTCCAAGGCAAGCCCGCAAACGACGATTCTGCCGGTTCTGCTTCGCAAGAAGAACTTTGCGCTCAAGACGGAGTGCGAGGTCATCAAGATCAACCTCGACAGCGACAGGAAACGGGCGGTCAGCGTCACATATGTCGATACCCAAGGTGAAGAGTACGAGCAGCCAGCTGATTTGATCGTTCTCAGCGCGTTCGTTCTGCACAACGTGCATCTGCTGCTGCTATCGGGGATCGGCACACCGTACGACCCGAGCACTGGAGCAGGTACGCTCGGCAAGAACTACGCCTACCAGATCGTGTCCAGTGTCGACGTATTCTACGACGACAAGATACTGAACCCGTTCATCGGCGCCGGCGCGCTGGGAATGGTCGTTGACGAATTCAACGGAGACAACTTCGATCATTCCAATCTCGGGTTTTTAGGAGGCGGCTATATCGCCTGCTGGAACACGAACGGGCGGCCGATCGAGACCCATTTGGTGCCTGACGGGACTCCGAAATGGGGCGCCAAATGGAAGAGGGCGGTCGTCCGGGACTACCTCAGGTCGATGTCCGTCGCCACGCATGGCGCCGTCATGAGCCATCGAGGAAACTACCTCGATCTCGACCCGACATACCGCGATTTCCTGGGCAGGCCGTTGATGCGGATGACCTTCGACTACACCGACAACGAGCACAGAATGTCGGATTTTCTGACCGGCAAGGCAGAGCAGATCGCCCGGGCCATGAAGCCGCGGGAGATCAGGAGCAATCCCCGTAAGGGACATTACGACATCACGCCATACCAGACGACGCACAACACCGGCGGTGCGATCATGGGTTCGAACCCGCGGGACAGCGTTCTCAACCGCTACCTGCAACATTGGGACGTTTCGAATCTTTTTGTGATGGGGTCGTCCACTTTCCCGCAGAACCCTGGCTACAATCCGACAGGTACTGTTGCCGCGCTGGCGCTGTGGTCCGCGCAGGCCATCAGAACGCAGTACCTCAAGAATCCCGGCCCGTTGGTTCAGGCGTAAGGAGATCGGGAAGATGTCATCCAGTGCTCTGAAACTCGTATTGCTTGCTTCTTCCTGCGCCTTTGCTTGTTTCGCTTCGCCCGCTCGCTGCGAGCAGTTGTCCTTCGGCCAAGTAGAAAGAGGACGCTATCTGGCCGCGGCCGGAGACTGCGAGGCCTGCCACACGGCACCCGGAGGCAAGCCATTTGCGGGCGGCCGCGCGATTCCGACCCCGTTCGGCACGATCTACTCGGCGAACATCACGCCGGACCGAAAGACCGGGATCGGCACTTGGTCCGATGATCAGTTCTATGGGGCGCTACATCAGGGAATTGCTGCGGATGGAAGCTATCTCTACCCCGCGTTCCCATATCCCTGGTACACCAAGGTGACGCGCGAGGATTCAGATGCGCTCCACGCCTTCTTGAGCTCGCTTGAGCCGGCATCAAAGTCCTTTCCGCCGAACGATCTTGTTTGGCCGCTGAATGACCGGTTCGTCATGAGGGGGTGGAACGAACTGTTCTTCCGGGCAGGAACATTCAAGCCGGACGACCAAAAGTCGCCCGAATGGAATCGCGGAGCATATCTGGTCGAGGGCTTGGGACATTGTGGCGCCTGCCACACGCCCACCAATGTTCTGGGCTCCGCAGAGAAGCAGTCCGCCTTGCGCGGCGGCAAGCTGCAGGATTGGTACGCCCCGAATTTGACGGCCGACGTTCGGTCGGGGTTGGGGCAATGGAGCATCGACGAGATCGTCACGTTTCTCAAGACAGGCCGGAACGACCGAACCGTCGCTTACGGTCCCATGTCGGAGGTGATCACCTTCTCGACCTCGAAGCTGAACGATGACGATCTCAAGGCTATGGCGACTTACCTCAAGGATATTCCAGCAGCTACCGAGGACAACAAGGTTGCTGAGCCAGATCCGAAAGCTATGGCCGCCGGCGGAGCGCTCTATGTCGACAATTGTTCGGGATGCCACCAAGCCGAAGGCCAGGGCGTGTCGGCTATGTTTCCGCGGCTTCAGGGAAGCAGCGCCGTACAGGACCGGGACCCGACCACTATCATCAGGTTGATCCTGAATGGTGCGCACGCGGCGACGACTGATGCCCGGCCGACGCAGGTATCGATGCCGGCCTTCGACTGGAAGCTTTCGGACCAGCAGATTGCAGACCTCGCTACTTACGTCAGGAACGCTTGGGGCAATTCAGCAACTCAAGTAGCCGCATCCCAGGTGGGAGAGTTGCGTCGTTCAACTCCCCAGGAGCTCAGTGGCCGATAGGTATTCTGCTTCCGGAGGAGAAAACCCATGAAGTCCAAGAACTGGTTCGGCGTACTGATCTGCGCCCTCACGCTCGTGCTGGTAGCTCCGGCTTACGCTGGGCGAGACAAATCCAAGGAGACGCCAGGAATGGCCGCATACCACGCTACAAAAGGCGCCTTCAAGCGTGATCGAAAAATCACCCGGCACATCCTTCGGAGCGAGCGGGAAAAACGGGAGCACCATGACCGCCACGCAACTTCCTCTCGTTAGCAGCTTTCAAGGTTCTCCAAACACTCCGGTCTGGCGGTGCCTCCGCAGGTTCATGGCGCTATGTTGACTGCGCTGCGAGACTTATCGGGGGGTCCTCAAGCCGGAAGAATGAAGAAGAAACCGAGTGCTGCGCAAATGATTAGGCCCAACGTAGCGAGATTTGTCCCGCTTACTGGAACTGAGGCGGCGCGCTGGGAAGCTACGCTTGGATCCCAGGACGTAACCGGCCCGGCGGCAGTGGCCGCAATGCAACGCCGATCATGATCGGCGGAGCCGCTCTCCGAGTCGGCCCCATATAGCGGGATTGAGGCGCGGAGCCCGGAGTGCGTAGGAGTCTGAGTTCAATCATCTCTACGCCGGTGCGGCGATGTTCGCCTTGACGCATCTCAAGTGCGAATGGGCCGACCCTCGGTATCTATCGGATCGCGCAACACGGCTACTCTCCTTCTCAGTCTCGCTTCCTGCTGCATGGCCCTAGTTAAGCCGAACGGCACTTGCTCCACTTACGTCAAAAGTTCAACTCAGCATGCCCGGACGCATCGGGAAAAAGCGGAAACTTTTTGACCTCGGAGGACGTTGATCAACACTAACATCTCCGCTTTGGAGCTTGAGAATGGTCGACGCCGTGGGCGTCCGCACGGCCGTAGAAACAGCTTGGTCGATCTTTTGCGCGACCCACGACGGTGTCGATGCCGCCGACCGCCGCCGGTGCTTGCCCGGGCGACATCTCCAAAGGAGATGCGAAACGCGCAGAGAGGACATGCAGGAGCTCGCGAGCTTGCGACTTGCGTACCTCGCGCGTCTTCCCGAAGGCGAATGCTGAGGCCGCTGATGAGATTGGCGGAGCGACTCGCCGCCCGTACCGCGCTTCCAGAATGGACCCTCCTGGCGATGTCCTATCTGATGTCGGGTGCCGTTGTCTGGGTCGTGCGGGCGTTCTTCGTAGACGCCGGGTAGAAGGCGGGACAATGAAAGGGCACAGCATGTGGTCTCGGAGAGGATACCCGATCCTGGTGTTGGTCTTGATGCTCGCTGCGAGCCCGGCCTGGAGCGCCGAACTGAGCCCCGAAGCGATCAATTCGGCTGAGCCTTCGAAGAAATCGCTGTCCAGGGACAAGGCGACGCCCGCCGGTGTCCGATTGCAGGTCCTGCTTGACAGGGCGCACTTTTCGCCGGGCGAGATCGACGGCAAGTTCGGACAGAATGCGAGCAAGGCCTTGCGTGCGTACGCTGAAGCCCAGCAACTGCCGAGCGCCGATCAACCGACCGACGATGTCTTGAAGGCGCTGCGCGTTGATAGTCGGCCGATTACTTCCGATTACATGATCACCGAGAAGGACGTGGCCGGTCCATTCCTCGAGAAGCTTCCATCGACGATGGAGGGCATGAAGGATATTCCGAAACTCAGCTATACCAGCCCCCGCGAGGCGATTGCCGAGAAGTTTCACATGAGCGAGCAGCTTCTAACAGCCCTGAATTCCGGAAAGAAGTTCGAACGCGCGGGCGAAGCCATCGTCGTGGTGGACACGGGCGGCACGGACGGCGAGGCCTCCAAGACCGACAGGGTCGAGGTGGACAAGACCCGGCAGACCGTCAAGCTCTTCGATAAATCGAACACACTGATCGGCTTCTATCCGGCCACCGTCGGAAGCGAAGAGAAGCCGTCGCCGTCAGGCACGCTGAAGGTGACCGAGGTCAGCCGCAATCCGACCTACCGCTACAATCCGAACTACCACTTCAAGGGCGTGCGCTCCGACAAGCCGTTCACGATCAAGCCTGGCCGCAACAATCCAGTCGGCACCATATGGATCAGCCTGTCGGCGGAAGGATACGGGATCCACGGCACGCCCGAGCCAAGCAAGGTCTCGAAGGCGGAATCGCACGGCTGCGTGCGGCTCACGAATTGGGACGCCGAACGTGTGGCGGCGAGTGTTTCGAAAGGCACGCCCGTGGAATTCGTGGCCGGCCGTGAGTGAGGTATGAGGGTTATTCATCTAGATAAATGTCTGTTCATCGACGTTCTTGTTCTTTGGTTTGACGCCTGCAACCTGCCAAAAGCGCTTTCGTTACAGCTTCATTGAACTCAATTGAGGAGGAGCTTGAGGTGAAGAAAACCCTACTTGTTCTGTCAACAGCCGCCGTGCTCGGCGTCAGCGCCGTGGCCGCACCGAGTCCCGCCGAGGCCCGCTGGCGTGGTGGCGGGTTCGGGCCCGGCATCGCCGGAGGACTGATCGCCGGCGCAGTGATCGGCGGCATTGCCTCTTCGGCGTACGGCTACGGGCCAGGCTATGGTTATGGCTACGGCTATCCGGGCTAGATATTACGGAGGCTATACGCCGGCGGCCTACTATGGGGGATACGATCCCTATCCGTGGGGCGGCTACACCACCGCCTACTACAGCAGCGGGTACGCGCCGGCTTACTACGGGCCTCGCTATCGTCGTGTCATTCGGCCCGCGTTCGCCTATTACGGTGGTCCCTATGCGCGCCGCGTCGTCCACCACGATCGCTGGCATCGCCACCACTGGTGATCACGGCTCCTCAAAGCCTTGGCTCGGCTCCGAGCGCACATGCGCCGAGCCGAGCTTCTCGAGGCGCATCGTCCCGCAACGTGCCACTGGTCTTGGGCTACTCCGTGGTTGGATCGCCGGACGTAACCGAGGTGCAAGGAGATCCAAGGAACGATTGCATCTCCTCCCGGTTGCCCGCGACGGACACCCCCGTCGAAAGGGCGTCGGTTGTGTCCTGTTTCATCTGAGAACACACGCACGATCGAGGAGGAGTTTTTGATGTTGAAGAGAGTGAAGAGTAGGTTGCTGGTCACGACGGCGGTACTGCTTGCGAGCGTGGGCTTCGCGTCTGCGCAAGGCGTGGGCGGTGGCGCGGGCAGCGCCGGCGGCGCGGCGACCGAAAAGGGAATGTCGGCGGGCGGTCATTCCGGCGGCGGGATGGGCAGCGGCGCATCCAGCCGCGAAGGTACTTCCCACAACGACGGAGTAACGCAGGGCCGCGGGTCCGAATCTCGCGACAGCGGCCGAGCCGAAGGACCATCCGCGCCAGGCGGCGAGTCCAGCCGGGCGCAACGCGATGAATCCGGCACGCAGGAGCGTGGCCACGCCGGAGGTCAGCGCGACAGCAGCAAGGATCCGACGGCGGGCCAAGGGCGAGAGTCTGAGCGTGACAATGCGCGCCACTCGCAGGACTCCAGCAAGGAGCAGCGCGACAGCAACAAGGAGCGCGCGCAGCAGCACGGCCAGAAGGACAAGGATCAGGCGGCCGGTCAGAACAAGTCCGAGCGCGACAACACGCAGCGGACGGAGGACCGCTCGCAGGACAAGGGCAAGGCCGACGCAAAGGCGGACAACAAGGCTGACAACAAGTCCAGCCCGCAGAGCGGATCCGGCCAGAGCGCGCAGGAGCGGGATCCGAACTCCGGCACCAACCAGAACGCCGCCCAGGGCCACACCAACACGCAGGGTCAGACCCAGAGCAGACCACTGCCAACAGCCAGATCCAGACCGAGAGCGGCAAGACCGTGTCGGCGCAGCAGCGCACGACACTGCAGCAATCGGTTCTGCAGGCCAGCAACGCTCCGCGCGTTAACGCGAGCTCGATCAACTTCCAGGTTCGTGCCGGCATCGCGGTCCCGCCGAGCGTGACCATCGCGTCTGTCTCGACTTATCCGGCGCTGATCGACGTCTTCCCCGCCTATCGCGACGATAGCTTTTTCGTCGTGGAGGACGAAGTCGTGATCGTCGACCGTGATCGCCGCATCGTTGACGTAGTCCCGGTCGGTCCGCGGGCGCGCTTCGCCGGCGCCGGTCACGGCCGCGGCGGCGCGAGCAGCGGCGGCAGCACGATGGCGGTGGTCGATCTTCCGCCGGACGACATCCGCGTCATCCAGCGCGTGTTGATCGAGCGCGGTATCCTGCATGGTGAAGCCGACGGCATCTGGGGTCCGGAAACCCGTGAGGCAATCACTGTGTATCAGCGTCAGCAGGGAATCGCGGTGACCGGCAGCATCGACATGCGCACTGTGTCGTCGCTCGGCGTCTCCGGCCGGCTGAGCCAGCAGGCGAGCCAGAGCATCCAGTCGCAGTCGTCGACCGGGGCTCAGACCTCGACCGGCACCCAGACTCTGATGGGCACTCAGACCTCGACAGGTCAGGGCCAGAGCGGCACCGGTACCGCTCAGGGCCAGACCAGCCAGCCGTCGAACCAGCAGAACGCGACCAGTCAGACGCCGAGCCAGAACTCGGGTCAGGCGCAGAACCAGCCGTCTTCGACGGGGCAGAGCTCACCCAGTCCGTCGGGTACGACGGGTCAGTCGCCATCGCAAAGCGGAAGCTCGTCGACGGCCAACCAGCCGAGCGCAAACCAGCCGAGCGCGAACGAGAGCAGCTCTCCTGGTTCGTCGGGCTCAGGTCCGAGCAAGAAGTGATCGCCTGGAGCAGGCCAATGAGGGGTCCCGCTTCGGCGGGGCTCCTTTTTGTTTGCCGCCACTAGCGCGGCGCAATGTCGTTTTTCGCGGCCTTTGCATTTCAGTGTGACGGCCCCCAGGAAATACAGGCACGTCGAACTCATGAGGCTGCACGTTTGGCCTGCGGCATGGTGCCGGGAACGATCGGCAATCCGCGTACCTCGCTCCCAGCATTGCCTCGAGCCTTGGGAGTGAAGCCTATCGCGTCAATAGATTAACCGCCCGGGCTGAAGGGCCCCGAGCCCTTTTGGGCCGGCTATATTAGGATGTCGCTCGCAAGCCGAGAGCCCTCGCGGCAGCGTTCCCGACGTTGAAGCCTATTGTGCGGCCGAATTGTCGCTGCGTCTGCGACGATGCTCGACGGGCCGGTCGGATGTGAAAGCGGACTACTTAGGTGGCGGCTCGGGAGGAGCTGGCCTCGCCTGATCCGATGCTCCCGTCTGTGATGCAAGCTCGAGGCCGATTTCGAGCTCCATAATGATGTCCTGCAGCAGCCGCGTCGCCAGGGGATCGGTGGTGCCGGCCCGCATCTCCCGGAGGCGGGTCAGCTCTTCAACTGTCTTCTGTTTTTTCTCGAAGGTCATGCAAGTAGCTCCGAGTCCTTCTACGTCGATGCCGGATTTCGGTTGCACCGGCCCTGAAAAATCGAAGTGCGGTCGGGCTAGGCGACGATCGCACGTCATCGTTCCCATGTGCGTGGTCAGCAGCTTGATAAACCGAGTTCCTGGTCCGCTCTTCACCTCGCTTGAGCAGCGACGCCGTCGGCGGGGACGCAGACCAGGGTCCGATCCTCCTTGGCGGGCACGTCGACCTTGACCGGCACGGAGCGACCGCTGGAAAGACGCATTTGAAGCCATCGGTGACGAGTTCGTCGACGATGAGCCCGATGGACGCTGCCTGCGAGGTTCGCGCCGAGCGCAGCTTGGCGAAAAAAGCGATGGCGACCAGCCATAGGGTAAGAACTACCTGAGCCAGATCGGGAGATCCGATCGCCTGTTCAGCAAGCGATGCACAGTCGCTTGCATAGCTGGCAACGGACTGGGCGGGGACCCGGGTTCCCCTACGCTTCGTTCTCCAGACATCGTCCGGAGCGCGGCGGTAGACGTGGATGCTATTCGCGGGATCGTCGGCTCTCGATTCCCGTGGACCCGGGGATCATGTACGCCTATCCGGTGGCCCCAGCTTGGCCGCGCTCTTCTAGCAATCACGGGCTTGGCGTTCCCGGGCGAACCAATGAAGCCGTCCGTCGAGTCGCTGCGACGGCACTGAAGGATTCCGGAGAGCCTTGAATCCTGATCGGCGCATTGGACCCATCATGCCGCCGCAAAGTTCCAATTCTCGGTTCATCAGCCTCCTCTCGAAGGAGGGATCGGCCGCTGCTGACATTCCGCTCGAATCCGACGCCGAGGCGCTGGCGTGCGGCGGATCAAGCCCCAAATTGGATTGTAGGTGGAGAGGAAGATTCGGAATGGCACACCCCTTCTACACTATCGGTCACGGCACGCGGCCGCTGGATGAATTCGTCGGCCTGCTGCGAAGCGTCGAGGTGACTCTGCTTGGCGATGTGCGCACGATGCCGCGTTCCAGCACTAACCCGCAGTACAACCGGGAGCTACTCCCGAATTCCCTGCGGCCGCATGGCATACAATATGAGCACATGGCCCCGCTCGGGGGGCTGCGCAGTCGCGTGCGCGAGGTAGCGCCGGAGGTGAACGCGTTTTGGACGAACAAGAGTTTTCACAACTATGCCGACTATGCCATGAGCGAGCGCTTCCGTGGCGCGCTTGATCATTTGCGCCGGCTGGGCGCAACCCAGCGCTGCGCCATAATGTGCGCCGAAACGGTGTGGTGGCGGTGCCACCGGCGGATCATCACCGACTACCTGCTCGCCGCCGGTGAGCAGGTGTTTCATATCCTCTCAGCGGCAAAGATCGAACGAGCGATCATTACCGAGGCGGCTCGGCCGCAGGATACCCGCCTTTTGGTGTACCCGGCCGACCCGCCGGCGCACCCGGACCTGTTCGCCGACTAACTTCCAAGGAGGCGTTTCGCCGCCAGAGATCTGCCAGCTTGCCCACTCAATGACCGCGGATGGCGCGATGGAGATATCCTCACACGATGAGACCACGACGGGACGGACTGTCTCGACCATGTCGAGACGGAAGGACCGCCAGCGTCGATTCGCCGGCGACCGCGCAACTTCGGGTCAGCCAGGCAGCGCAGGGCTCTCGAGCGCTTCGGTCTGCGGCGCCTCCGAGCAGCGCACAACGGTGAAGGCGTGCAAGGCACCGCGCGTCCGGGCTCGGTTTAGGTCCGATAGCGTCAGCAGGGGCGGTCACCCTGGACCAATGAAGAAGAAACCGAGCCCGAATAGCAAATACACGCCCACCAGAAGCAGGCCCTCGAACCAGGTGGTCTCGCCGTCGCGTGCGATCGCGTTCACGATGAATGCCGTGCTCGCGATTGCAAACAGATAGAGCGGATTGCCGAACACCAGGCTCATGGGCTTTGCCATGAACGCCGAGATAAGGACCAACAGCGGCGCGACCACCAGCACGAGTTGGATGGCGGATCCAACGCAGATGTTCAACGCGGCCGTCATGTTATCGCGGTGAGCGAACCAACTCGCCGCGAAGATGTCGGCGCTTGTCCCGACGAGGGCCAGTACGATCACGCCAAGGAAAGTCGGCGAGATGCTGAGCGCTGTGGCCGTCTGGGTCAGCACGTCAGAGAGGATTTCGGCTTCGATCGCGATTATCGCGGTGCAGCCAACTATGATGCCGATCGATAATGCCAGACCCCACGCAGGATCGCCCTCAGCTTCTTCGTCGGCGAAGGCGTCTCGATGAGTGATCAGTGTGTAGACGATGTTTCCTGCATAGAGCAGAAGCAAGACTAACGATGCACCTAGGCTCAGCTCCTCATCGGTAAGTCCGATGTTGTGCAAGTGATCCTGCCGACCCGTATAGTCGAACACCGCCGGCAAAAGCAGTGCGATAACTGATAGAATCAGCAACGTCGAAAGCAGCCCGGCCTTGGCTGGGTTAAATGTCTGCCGCTGCCGCGACAGGCCGCCTATCAGGATCGCAATCCCCAAGCCAAAAAGGCTCGTGCCGATGATCGAGCCGGTGATCTGGGCCTGAACGACGGCCGTTTCGCCGCTCGCAAGTATGAATAGAGCCAACACCAGTTCCGCGACGCTGCCGAACGTAACCATGATCAGGCCGCCGATGGTAGGTCCTGCGTGCCGCGCGAGCTGCTCCGTCCCGCGTCGGATCCACTCCGCCAGAACAGCAATCGCCGCGGCGCTGGTCACAAACCGCAGCGCCGGCGGCGCGGCCATGTAGGCAGTGCCGAGTGAGAGTGGGATCACAGCCATCAGCAGGAGGAGCACCCTCGATGGCCCGCCAGCGCAGTTCCTGGTGTGTATCTTCCCCCGCACTAGAAATGGTCCCGCGCTTGATGACGAGAAGTGGCTTGCGTTTGCCCTGAACCAGCGTGCGCAGTTCTCTCCTTTGGAGCCATTGTCTCCAGCGCGGCATAAATCATGACGCTGATAGGCGCGGCGAAAATTACGCCCGCCATCCCGAAAAAGCTGCTTACGGCCAAGATGCTGAACAAGATCATAGCCGGCGGAACGGCGATGAGCCGCCGTTGGATGATCGGGAGCAGCACGTTTCCCTCGATTTGCTGAATGGCAATGTAGGCCAGCAGGGTCCAAAGCAGCGTGGACCAACCCTGCGCGGTCGCGACGAGCAGCGCAGGCACCGCGGCAATGAAGGGGCCGGCGTACGGGATGAATTCGGCAAGCGCGGCGATGACACCCAGAGCGAGCGGAGATGGCAGGCCGATAAGCCAGACTGCCGCTGTCGTGAGCACTCCCACGAGTACCATCTGGATGGCCTGCCCGATACTCCAGAGCTGTAGTGAGTGGACGACGTGCTTGGCTGCCGCTTCTAGCGGGCTTGCCCATCTGCGAGGAAGCAACTTGCGGACTTCCTTTCGATATACCCCTGGCTGAGCCGCCATGTACGCGCCCATTGCGATCATGACCACCAAGGAAGCGAAGACGCTGCTGCTCACGCTGGCGATGTTGCCGGCCCAACTTGTGAGCGAGAGCTGGTTGGCATCCACGTGCTGCAGGAGCGAGACCCCCCAAGCGGAATTCTGCAAGGCGTCGGCGATTGTTTTGGCTGCGATATCCGCGCGCTTCAGCACGTCTTCCATCTCGCTCGATAGCGTGGTGCCGAACATATAGGCGGTGGCACCGAGCGATCCGAACAGAAGAAGCACGGCAAGCCCAACTGAACCGGCTCTCGGGATTCGGCACCAGCGCAGCGGCCGGGACAGAAGGTCCAGGACGACGGAGAGGAGCGTCGCGCCAACGGCCACCAGCAGCACCGACCGGAGATACCAGAGCAGGAACGGAACGGTCGCGATCGTCACCGCGATCGCGACGCGTTTGGTGAACTCGCCCGAGTCCATTCAGTATGTTCCTCGAGCAGGCCACATTTCGGGGGCGGGCCGGCTTGAGATCGGAATAGCCCGCTGCAGCGGTCTACCCGAACGGTTAGGGGCACGGATGCCGGACGCCATCGTAACTGAGGTATGTGCCGGATGCGGGATCATAGGATTGATAGCGCTGCACGCACTAGGTCATTGGCATCGGCTCTCGCATCGCTAATCGCGCTGCCAATCAGAGCTCCGGCGGCGAGGCCGCCGACCATGGCGGCACCGGGTGCGTAATGTCCGCGCCAGTGCGGCCGATTCAGGCCACGATGCCAAGGCCGGTACTGCACCGGCTGAACGGATGCCGTCGCTCCAACCATCGGCGCCGCGAGCAAGGCCGAGGTCGAGTTAAAGGAAATCGCACCAGCAGTAGTGAGGACGAGAAGCAAACTTCGCAAGTTCATCCATGCCTTCGTGGCTGGGTTGTGTACGAATGCAACGATGTCTCGCGAGCTTGCGTTCCGATGAGCCTTTGGGGATCCAAGCGTCAGAGGGTCGCAGGTGCGCTGTTGCTCAGCGGCCCGCCAGGATACGTAGGCGGATGATCTCGGTCCGCCACCGTACAATACCTGACACCTGCCCGTTATGAGGGCACGCAGGCGAGGTCGCGACGACCGACACAGCAGCAGCGGCGCGTCACCCGTTTGCAGGCGCAATTCTGTCCTCCTGTACTCCTCGATCCTCCGGGATCGAGATGTTCGTCGCGGCCGTTCTATTTGACGGCGCCGCCGGTGATGCCAGAAATGAAGCGATCTAGGAACAGATTGTAGGCGATCGCCACCGGAGCGGCGGCGATCAGCGCACCCGCCATGATCTCGCCCCAGAAAAATACATCGCCGCGAATGAGGTCCGTCGACACGCCCAGCGTGATCGGCTTCTGGTCAGACGACGAGATGAAGGTCAACGCGTAGACGAACTCCTGCAGGGTCAAGGTGAAAGTGAATATCACCACCGTCAGGATTGCTGGGACTGACAGGGGGACTGCCATCTTGATGAACGCGCCAAAGAGGCTACAGCCGTCGACGATCGCTGCTTCCTCGATTTCGATTGGAAGCGCCTTGAAGAACCCCATCAGCAGCCACGAGCAGAACGGGATTGTGAACGTCGGATAGACCAGCACCAACGACCACATCGAATTTTGAAGGCCAAGTTCGGCAATGATTCGGGACAGCGGCAGAAACAGCAGAGTCGGCGGGACGAGATAAGTCAGGAAAATCGCGATGCCTAGCGCTTCTCCCTTTCGACTCGTCATGCGGGCCATGGCATAGCCTGCAGGCACGGCAGTAACGACCGTTATTATGACGACGCAGAGGCCGATGATCAGCGAGTTCAATAGCCAGCGCGCGAACAATGTCTGATCGAAGAGATAGATCACATGGTCGAGCGTCGGTCGTTGGTTGAACCAGAACGGGTTGTTGCCGAGATTATAGAGGTCGCTGTTCGGCTTGAATGCGGTGATCACCATCCAGTAGAACGGGAAGGTCGCAAGGATTACGAAAAACGCCAAGGCGACAAAGAACGCGACTTGGCCGAGGGAGCGGGTGATCGTGCGGGGCATTTCAGATCTCCCGCCGCCGAATGAAACGGAGCATGAATATAACGACGACCAGGAGCACCGGCAGCATGAACAGAGAGATGGCCGCGCCATGCGAAATGTCACCTGAGACGATGCCGGTCTGGAAGCCCGCAAAACCCAGCACGGAGGTCGCCCCCACCGGGCCGCCCTGGGTCAGCAGAAATACAATGGATAGATCCGTAAACGTGAACACGATGCCGAAAATCAATCCGATCGCCACGATTGGCAAAATCATGGGCAGGATGATCTGGTAGTTGCGCCGCCAGAAGCCGGCGCCGTCGATCGTTGCCGCATCAAGTACGTCCTGCGGAACCGCGGTAATCCCGGCGAGAAAAATCACGATGGCAAACGGAAAGAAACGCCAGGCATTGATGATGATCACGCACAGCATTGCCAGATGGGGATCGCCAAGCCAGTTCGGCGCGTTTACGCGTTCCACGAGCCCCATGGCGATCAACGTCCACGTGATGACGCTGTAGAGCGAATCGAACATCCACCGCCAGGCAATCGTGGCGAGCGCAACGGGCACGGCGAACGGCAGGATGATTAGCGCTCTGACGATTTTGCGTCCGCGAAATGGCCGTAGCAACAGGAAGGCTCCGAACTTTCCGAGCACCAGCCCAAGCAGCTGGGATCCAAAAGTGAAGATGAAGGTGTTGGCCAAAGTGTGGGTGAAGGTCGGGTCTTGGATGATCTGCTCGAAGTTCGCCAGCCCGACAAAGTGCCACGTGGGATTGTAGAGAGTGTAGGCGCTGACCGAGTAGTAGATCGCCAGCAGCAGCGGCAACCCGACGAGCAAAAGGACGTAGAGGATGGCCGGTGCAATCAGGACCGCTTCCAGCGCATCGCGCCGATCGAGCAGAAATTGAAATCGTGTTGCCGGTCTGGGGAGTGTTTCAGCGACAACGACCATAGCGTACGGCTCCGTTCAGTGTTGGGCCATTCGGTTGCCGCTGCTGTCGAAGTGCCGAAGAGAGCTCCTCTTCACCGCGAACGCATGCCACTCGCCGGTGCGGATACTTGCCTCGGCTACGTGCGCGCCAGGCAGTTTTGCCGTGATCAGTTGTTCCGAACTAAAGCCTTCTAGCACCCCGTATACGATCCGCTCCGAGCCGAGATATTCCGATCGATCAACCCGGAACGAAAACTCGGCTGCACTTTCATCTTCGACCATGGCCTTGGGTAGGAAGTTCTCGGGGCGGAAGCCGAGGTATTCGCCGCCATTTTGGGTTACGATGTTCATGGGTGGTGCGCCGACAAAGGTTGCGACGAAGAGGTCGGCGGGGTTGTTATAGATTTCGACCGGTGTCCCCACCTGGCGAATCTTTCCCTTATCAATGACGGCGATTCGGTCGCCCATCCCCATGGCCTCAACTTGGTCATGGGTCACGTAGATGGTGGTGAGGCCGACGCGCTGCTGAAATTGCCTGATCTCCTGACGGGCCGACGTGCGCAATTTGGCGTCAAGGTTGGAAAGCGGCTCATCGAGCAGCAGCGCGGTCGGTTCTCGCACGAGCGCGCGCGCCAGCGCGACACGCTGACGTTCTCCCCCCGACAACTGGCGCGGTCGCCGGTCGAGTAGATGGCCAATGCCGAGCAGTTGAGAGGCCCACTCGACCTTCTTGCCGATTGCGGCCCTCGAGACCCGCTGCGTGCGGAGCGGGAACGAGATGTTATTCCGCACTGTGTAGTGAGGATAGAGACCATAGCTTTGGAACATCATCGCCACGCCACGGGCGCGTGGGGGTATCTCGTTTACGATGCGGCCGTCGATCAAAAGATCGCCGCTGGTCTGTCTTTCGAGGCCGCAGATGATCCGCAAGAGCGTCGTCTTGCCACAGCCTGAGGGGCCTAGCAGCACCATGAACTCCCCATCGGGGACCGTCAGACTGATTCCATTGACGGCAGGTACATCGCCCCCAAACGATTTGACAATGTTTTTGGCAAGTACTGCGGCCATTGCACATCCGGACTTCGGCTTGAGCCTCGTCCGTCCTCTCGTTTCCGACCTCGCACACACGCTATCCGCGGCCGAGGCCTAGCTGCCCTGCCATTTTTTGAAGACGGCTTCGGCTTGCTTGGCGGCCCATTTGACCGATTCCTCGGCAGACATCTGGCCAACGGCCGCCTTCGCCATCATGTCGCAGATGACGAAGTCGTTATAGACCTCGTCCACAGCAGGCCACGACGGCCCGGGATAGCCAGGAGCTGCCGACCAGGCATCCGAGCCCTGTAGCACCATCAGTTTGTCGTTTGGCGTAGAGGTCGGGTCGCTCGACAGGATAGGCATTGGCTTCGGCACGAGGTTGGCGAAGCAAGGATTGTTGTAGCCTTCGCTCGCCTTGAATGCCTCCGGCCAATGGTCCGCGTAGTACTTGAGAAAATCGATCGCGCCCTCCCGGTTCTTGGCGAAATTCCAGATGCCGTAGTACTCCGCCGAGCCGCCCATGATCTGGCGCGCCGGTCCCTTTGGCGGCATCATCACGAACGTGTCGTCGGCTCCTTTCGGATTAGTTTTCTGGAATGTCCGGTACGCCGAGATCGGGTTGATGATCATCGAGCCGATACCGGAGGCGAGGTAGCGGTTATTGCTGGAATCGTCCCACGACAGCACTTCGGGCGTCATAGCATCGTTATAGAGTGCCGCTGCGAACTTGACGGCTTCGACCGTCTCCTTCTTATCGAGCACGACATTCTTGCCAGCTTCGTCCTGAAGCGCGCCACCGAAGGCCCACAATAGCCCGCGCCAAGTCGTATTGGGGTCGTTACTATGACCGAGCGAAATGCCCACCGGGTGACCTTTGGCCTTCAGCTTCGCCCCGCCTTTGCGCACATTGTCCCAAGTGTCCGGCGTTATACCGATCTCGTCCCACATGCTCTTGCGATACATCGAGGGAAAGCTGATGTAGAAATCGGGAAAGGCGGACCAGGTCTTGTCGTCCTGGTTGTAGCCGATCTGGCGGCCTATCGTGGAAATCTTGCCGTACTTCTTCTCGGTTGCCTCGACGAGGCCTGTCAGATCGACGAGGAATTTACGATATAGATGCGCTCCCCCGGAGCCGTTCCATCCGAAGATGTCGTGACCCGATCCAGCGGAGGCTTCGGCAGCTGCGCGTGCCGCAATATTCCCCACCGGAATGTGGTCGACGGCGACCGAAACGTTGTTCTTGTCGCCCCAATCTTTAGCAAATGCGTCGAACCATTTATCGTACTCGGGGACGAAGTGGCTCCACTGCACGATTGTCAGCGTCTTGGTATCGGCTAACGCCCGCGTCACGAATGGCGCGGAAATGAGTGGGGCAGCAGCAACCGCAAGGCCGGCCTGCTGCACGAAACGGCGTCTCGTGACGCGCGATCTACGTCCTGTGTCCATCGTCGGTGCCTCCTCTGTTGATTGTCGGTGGGGTGAGGTGCCTCGGGCCGCCGCCTAGCATGAGCACCGGCTTTGGGACCACAATGCCGATGCTCTCACGCTTGGGTATCAGCGCTCTCGCTAAGGTGGCGAATGCCGCCGGTGGGCGGCTAGGGATCAGAGCTGCCCTACCGTCCACGCGCCGCTCCCAGCTACATAGTATGGCTACATCGGCTAGACGGGCGACGAAGTAATCGGCGGGGGTGCCGAGGGGATCGAAGCAATCATGCCATCCAGTCGCACTCCCAAGGCTGGAAGTAACCAGGTTTCGGCGACACTGAACTTCACGTTCGGCTTTTGCGGGAGAGAGGACGTCGATATCGAGCGTTGCCATGAAGGGCTCCTTCCCAGCACCTCGTTTCGTTCAAGGGCTGGGCCCTGTCCCATGAATGCGTTGGTCGATTGAAGGTTTCGTATCTACGTTGGTAGACCTTAGATGCAGTGGTGGTGACTGCATAAACAGATGCAGGCCAACACAATGACCCCCATCCCTATGACGGCCTTTTAGCTCGCAGGTGACGGAGCGAGCTCGCAAACTGCCATTCGCCATCTGGATCACTAGATGTAGAGCGGAAGCTCGCCTCGTCAGCCATCGCGTCACAGACCGCCGCCAGCTTGCACTACCGGTGCCGGATCACTATCGACCATTGCTTCTACGTCTGTGCTGCTCGCGCTTGAACACCCAATGTGCGTTCCCGTACCGAGTTCGTGGCTTGTCCCGGGCTGCGGCGCTGCCGCCTTGACTGGTGGATCGCTTGTCGCAGGTGAATTTGGAGGACTGTCGGCAGATCCTGTCGCCCGATTTGTCATTGAGCTGCCACTGATCTCAAGTCTGGAGTCGATCTTGTGAAGGGCCAAGCGCAGCGCTTCCTTACGTGACAGAAGCGAGACGAGATATGCAGGACGTCACCTCGTTGGCTCTACGTCCGAAAACCCGCCTGTCGAATCCGATTTAGCTCGTTAGGGGACTTCGTCGGCGCTTAGCGGTACGTGACCGTACAGACAGCGTAGCGCCCGTGACCAGCAGACCGAAACGTTAGTTTGTTTTTCACGTTGGTCTTTACATCGTCCGCTTGTGGCGGCGCCACCCCGAAGGCAATTCCAATGAACGTTAGCAATTTTGTTTGGCATCGGCTGTCCGAATGGGGCTTGAGCCGGGTTTATGGGTACCCCGGAGACGGCGTCGGAGGTCTGGACGTCGCTTTAGAAGGCGCCAAGGACAAAATGGAGTACGTGCAGGTCCGGCATGAAGAGATGGCCGCCTTCATGGCCTCGGCGCACGCGAAGTTCACCGGTCAGGTGGGACTTTGCTACGCGACGTCCGGACCGGGTGCAATCCACCTGTTGAATGGCCTGTATGACGCCAAGATGGACCATGTTCCTGTGGTCGCTTTGGTCGGGCAGCAGGCGCGAAGCGCGATCGGAGCCAGCTATCAGCAGGAGGTCGATCTCCAAACACTCTTCCAGGACGTCACGGAGTACGTCGCGCAAGCGAGCGTCCCCGACCAGGTTCGCCACCTGATCGACCGGGCTGTTCGGATCGCGCACTTCAGACGCGCCGTTACGTGCGTGATCTTGCCGAAGGACGTGCAGGAGCTCGACTACAGCGATCCGCCGCTCGCACATGGCGCGACCCACACCGGGCTCGGCTATGCGGGGCCCGCCAAGATACCAAGCGAGGCCTTGCTCCGTGCCGCTGCTGACGTGCTCAACAGGGGCGACAAGGTGGCCATCCTGGTCGGCGCAGGCGCGCTCGAAGCAACGGACGAGGTCATCGCTGTGGCCGAGCGTCTCCAAGCGGGTGTCGCGAAGGCCCTGCTCGGAAAGGCCGCGTTGCCCGACGATCTGCCATTCGTGACCGGCTCTATCGGCTTACTCGGAACCAAGCCCAGTTGGGATCTGATGAAGAACTGCGACACATTCCTCATGGTGGGGTCCGCATTCCCCTACAGCGAGTTCCTGCCCAAGCCGGGAGACGCGCCTGGCGTGCAAATCGATATCGACGGCTCGCGGCTCAGCCTCCGCTATCCCATGGAGGTCAACATCGTTGGCGACAGCGCGGCAACATTGAACGCGCTGCTCCCCCTTCTTGACCAAAAGCAGGACTCGGCTTGGCGGCGGGACATCGAAAGCGGTGTGCGCGATTGGTGGGGCACGTTGGAACGACGTGCCATGAACTCTGCCGATCCGCTCAATCCACAGCGACTGTTCTGGGAGTTGTCCCCGCGGCTTCCAGATGATGCGATCATCACGGCCGACTCCGGGTCCGTGGCGAACTGGTATGCTCGGGATCTGAAGATCCGCCGCGGCATGAAAGCCTCGCTCTCGGGCGGATTGGCTTCACTAGGCGCGGGCACTCCTTACGCGCTCGCGGCCAAGATGGCCTATCCGGACCGGACCGTCATCGCGTGCATGGGGGATGGAGCCATGCAGATGAACGGGCTCAACGTGCTGATCACCATCTCCAAATACTGGAAGGAATGGTCGAATCCCCGACTCATCGTTCTCGTGCTGAACAACCGCGATCTCAATCAAGTCACGTGGGAAGAGCGCATCCAGCTCGGCTCCGGCAAAACGGAATCCACGCAGAGCATCCCGGATTTTCCATATCATCGGTACGCCGAGCTGCTCGGGCTGAAGGGGATTTTTGTTGACGATCCGGACAGGGTAGCAGCCGCCTGGGATGAGGCCCTCGCAGCCGACCGTCCTGTGGTTCTGGAGGCCTACACCGATCCGAACGTGCCGCCCTTGCCCCCGCACATCACGCTCAAGGACGCGAAGAACTTCATCAGCATGATTCCGTCAGAGCCTGAGCTTGGAAGCGTGCTCAGGAACAGCGCAAAGGAGCTGCTGACCAGTATCGTGCCCGGGAAGGAATAGATGAAGCGTGACGTTCCCATCGACCGCCTGCGCGCGCGAGCGTTTTCCGTTCCGACCGATCGGCCGGAAGCAGATGGGACTTTCAGCTGGGATTCGACGACTCTTGTCGTCGTCGAGGCGTGGGCCGGCAACAAGAAAGGCCTAGGCTACACCTATTCGAGCGCATCCATTGCCCGCCTGATCGAAGCCGAATTGTATCCGTCCATCAAAGGTCAGGACTCGATGGCTCCTCAGAGCTCGTGGTCATCCATGCAGCGAGCAGTGCGCAATCTGGGTCGAGAAGGACTCGCGGCGACCGCTATATCCGCGGTGGATGCGGCACTTTATGACCTCAAGGCCCGGCTCCTGGAGATGCCGTTAGTCGGCATGCTGGGCAGCTACCGGCTTCGCGTCCCAATCTACGGGAGCGGAGGCTTCACCACATACTCCGATGATGAACTTCAAGAGCAGCTTGGAGCTTGGGTCGCCGAACAGGGGTGCGCCTACGTCAAGATGAAGGTCGGCTCTCAGCCGAAACGCGACCCCGAGCGAGTGAGGCTCGCCAAGCAAGCGATTGGAGAACGCGCCAGTCTCTTTGTCGATGCAAATGGAGCATATACACCCAAGCAAGCGCTCGAGCTTGCAAACGCTTTCGTCCAGGAAAGCGTGAGCTGGTTCGAGGAGCCCGTCCCCTCAGATGATCTCGATGGCTTGCAAGCGGTTCGCGCGCGCGTCCCCGCTGGAATGGATGTCGCGGCGGGCGAATACGCCTACACGGTGGACTACGTGCGGAGGATGCTCGCCGCGCGCGCGGTCGATGTGCAGCAGGCGGATATGACCCGCTGTGGTGGGATCACCGGTTTCCTCCAGATCGCTGCCCTGTGTGACGCATTTCACGTCGATCTGTCCGCCCATTGTGCGCCTTCGCTGCATCTGCACGCGGCCTGCGCTGCGCCGCGCTTGCGTCACCTGGAATGGTTTCATGACCATGTCCGGATCGAACACCTGCTGTTTGAAGGCGCTCCCGTCCCGAAGAACGGCGTCATCCGCCCCGATCTGTCGCGACCGGGAAACGGGCTGGCTTTCAAAGAGACGGATGCCGCGCCTTATACTGTTTGAGTACACCACATGACACGAACAAGACAGTCAGCTTTCCAGTATGCCGCGGATCTCTCGCGCTCGCTGGCCTACCGGCCGGCAAGCCCGACAGGATCAGTAGTTCTCTGGCGACAAAAGAAATCGACGCAGAAGAAGTCCGTAGTCGCGGCGCGCCGATTGAACCGCGCGGCCGGCGGCCTGGCAGCCTCGGTGCTCGCCGATAGCGCGGTCGAGCACTACCGCGGCTCCTTCAAGAACAAGGCCATGTTCGTGCCGCTCGTCGTATCGGCCGTGACGCTTGCGATGAGTGCCCACGGCACCGCGGACACGCGCCCGGTTGCTCATGGAGCGCGTGATACAACTTATCTGTTGGCCGCCGCGACCGGTCTGATTGGGACCGGCTTTCATTTGTACAACGTGACGAAGAAGGTCGGTGGCTTCAGCTGGCAGAACCTGTTTTATGGCGCGCCTGTCGGCGCTCCCATGGCGATCCTGCTCTCTGGCCTTTTGGGATATTGTTCGGAGCGCGTGCGCGAGAGCAAGCCACAAACAAGGCCCAAGGTCCTCTCGTTGCCAGCCGGTCGGACGATCGCGGCGGTGACCGCAGCTGGGTTGCTGGGGACGACGGGGGAAGTGGGATTGCTGCATTTCCGTGGGGCATTCCACAATCCGGTGATGGCCGTTCCGGTCACCCTGCCGCCGATCGGAGCCGGGTTGCTTCTGGCGGCATCAGCCGGCGCACGATGCCCACATCGGCTCGCGTGCTGGTGGATGCGACTGCTTGTAGGGATGGGCGTGGCAGGGGTCGGTTTTCACGCCTACGGCGTATCGCGGAATATGGGTGGCTGGCGCAATTGGAGCCAAAATCTTCTCAGCGGGCCGCCGCTGCCGGCGCCCCCGAGCTTTGCCGGGCTCGCCCTTGCCGGTCTTGCGGCGCTCGATCTGATGAGGGAGTACCCTGATGCATGACAGGACGCGCCCTGTTACCTCAAGCGAGCCTTATCCCGACTACGACGTTCTGAACAAGTGGGCCGGACCATCATGGAATGACAAGACCCGGGCAGTCGTGGCGCGCCGTTTGGCGATTGCACCCGAGCTGCGGTTCTTCACAGTCCTCGAGTTCGAGACCGTTTCGGCAATCGCCGCCCGCATCCTCCCGCAGCCGGCCGATCGGCCGGAAGTTCCAGTTGCCGCGCTCCTCGACAGCAAGCTGCAGGAAGGTACTTGCGACGGCTATCGCGTTGCCGGAATGCCGCGAGACCGGGAGGCGTGGCGGCAGGGGCTGAAGGCCATCGATGCCGAAGCGCAGCTGGCCTACCAGCGACGTTTCAACGAGATCACCGAAGCGGAGCAAGATGAATTGCTTCGTCGTGCTGAAGCTGGTGCGCTCACCGCTTCGGAGTGGGGCACGATACGCTCTGCGGACTTTTTCAAACGCAGATTATTACGCGACATCGTGCTTGCTTATTACGCACACCCGACCGCCTGGAGCGAGATCGGTTGGGGTGGGCCGGCAAGTCCGCGCGGCTATGTGCGTCTTGATTTCAATGAGCGCGATCCCTGGGAGGCAGCTGAAGCAAAGCCGGGCGCTGAGGACAAGGCAGCGAGGATCAATCGCCATGTCCGATGACCCCCTGCAAAGTCCGCGCGCCAGGAACGGCCGCGCCCCGGATGTCTTCCGACCCGGCGCTTGGGTGCCGATGAGGCAGTACCGCGAGAACGAGGTTGTAGACTTCGCCATCGTGGGAACCGGGGCGGGCGGCGGCACGCTCGCTTGCAAGCTCGCTGAATATGGCTTTTCAGTCGTCGCGTTCGATGCGGGGCCATATTTTCGGCCACTCGAAGACTTTGCCTCCGATGAATCCGAGCAAACCAAGCTTTATTGGACCGACGATCGCATCGTGGACGGGGCTAATCCGCTGCAGCTGGGCAGCAATAACTGTGGCAAGGCCGTCGGAGGCTCGACGGTGCATTTTGCGATGGTGTCGCTTCGCTTCCGACCCGAGTGGTTCAAGGCGCGCACCCTGCTTGGCTATGGGGCCGACTGGCCATTGGATTGGCGCGAGATGTGGGACTATTACACCCAGGTAGAGCAGGCACTGAAGATATCCGGACCGATCAATTATCCCTGGGGCCCGCCGCGACCCCGGTACCCCTATCGAGCCCATCCCCTCAACGCGGCTGCGCGTGCACTCGCGAAGGGTTGCGACGCGATGGGGATCAAGTGGACCGAAACACCACTTGCTACTCTTTCGGCTCCCCGAGGTCTGGCGCACCCTTGCGTCTATCGCGGCTTCTGCGTCGCCGGGTGCTCGACGAACGCGAAGCAGAGCGCCCTCGTGACGTGGATCCCGCGGGCGCTCGCGGCAGGGGCGGAAATCCGGGACCTTGCTATGGTCGGCCTTGTCGAGGTGGGCAGGACCGGTCTCGCCTCGGGCGTGCACTATCATCGTGACGGCAGCTGGCATTTCCAGCGTGCGCACAACGTCGTCGTCGCCGGGTATTCGATCGAAACGCCGAGGCTCTTGTTCAATTCCGCGACGGACAAGTTCCCCGATGGGCTTGCCAACAGCTCGGGTCTGCTCGGGAAGAACCTGATGGCGCAGTCCAATCAGGCAGTGTGGGGCGTGATGGCCGACGAAGTTCGATCCTACAAGGGGCCGCCCTCGCTCGCGATCACCGAGCACTGGAACTACGAGGACAGGGGCAAGGATTTTTTTGGCGGTTACGCCTACATGAGCCAAGGGCCGCTGCCGCAACTCTGGGCGAATACGCAGGCGAGCGCGCACGGCCTGTGGGGGGCCAGGCTGGTCGCCGAAATGAAGAACTACAACCATGTCGTCGGTCTGAAGATCGTCGGTGAAATGCTGCCCCAAGAAAGAAACTGCGTCACCCTGTCTGAGGAGGTCGACCAATACGGTTTGCGAATTCCGCGCGTGACCTACTCATGGTGCGAAAACGACAAGCGTTTGATTGATCATTCGCTCCGGTTCATGAGCCAGGCACTTCGAGCCGTCGATGCCAGGCATATCTGGACCCAGGAGGATGATACCTGCCACTTGAATGGCACTGCGCGAATGGGCACCGATCCTGGAACCAGTGTGGTGAACGCGGATTGCCGAAGCTGGGACATCCAGAATTTGTGGATCTGCGACGGCTCTGTATTTCCGACCGTCGGGGGAGCCAATCCGTCCTTGACCATTCAAGCGATCGCGTGCCGTACCGCCGACCGCATTCGCACTCTCGCGCGTCAGGGAGAGATCAGAATCTGAGCGAACGAGAGTATCTAACGAGAAATAGGTGAAACCCGATGAAGCATAAAATTCTCAGCAAGAACGCAGGCCAGCGAACCTTCGCGGCGGTGCTGGAGACGGGCGAAGAAGCAATGCATTGCTTGGCTGCACTGGCGAAGGAGCAACATATCTCGGCTGCACAAATAACTGGGATCGGCGCCTTCAGCGAGGTCGTTCTGAAATATTTTGATTGGGAAAAGAAGGAGTATTTGGAGAACCCCCTCAACGAGCAGGTGGAAGTGGCATCTCTGATCGGCGACGTCGCTCTGGCGCCCTCAGGCGAGCCCTCGATCCACGTTCATTTGGTGGTGGGCAAGCGCGATGGGGCGGCGCTGGCCGGGCATTTGGGATCAGGGCTGGTCCGTCCCACACTCGAGGTCATCGTTACGGAAAGCCCGACGCATTTGCGCAAGAGAAAGGATGCTGAAAGCGGCTTGGCGCTGATCAGGTTGGAGGATTGACATGCGAGAGCTCGGCTGCACCATTTGGGCGATTCCGGAGGGCTATATTCCCAGCGGTAGCGTTAGCGAGGCCCACGATCTCGTCTCGCACGAAACAGCTTGCTTCCTGAACACGGGAGACCGCGACGCCGAGGTCAGGATCACGTTGTTCTTCGAAAACCGGGACCACGTGGGGCCCTACGTCCTGACCGTACCTGCCAGGCGAACGCTGCACATGCGCTTCAATGATCTTGCCGACCCCGCGCCCGTGCCACGTGATACCAGCTACGCCTCGCTCATCGAGGCGAGTGCACCGATTGTGGTTCAGCATACAAGGCTTGATTCGCGCCAGCCGGCAATGGCGTTGCTGACCACGGTCGCCTTTCCAGCGAATTAGGCTAGGAGTGCATCCGCTCAGTGCTATGAACATCAGGAGCGAGCCGTGAATAATCTGCCAGTCAACCAAAGTCAGGTCGTCGTCATCACCGGTGCCTCTGCAGGAGTTGGCCGGGCGGCGGCGCACCGTTTCGCGCGCGCGGGGTTCTCCATGGGGCTCATTGCACGGGACGCGACAGCTCTCCAGGACGTGCGGGACGAAGTCGAAAAGCTCGGAGGCCGGGCCGTCGTTCTCGCTCTCGATGTCGCGGATGCCGAGGCGGTATTTGCGGCCGCTGACCGAGTCGCAGCAACCTTCGGACACATCGATGTATGGGTGAACGACGCAATGGTCACCGTCTTTTCGCCGTCGTGGGAAATGACACCTGATGAATTCCGCCGCGTCACCGAGGTGACCTATCTCGGATTCGTGCACGGCACGATGGCCGCACTTCGCCACATGCGACCGGCAAATCGAGGATCGATCATCCAGATCGGCTCGGCATTGGCCTATCGCGGCATTCCGCTGCAGTCGGCCTATTGCGGAGCTAAGCACGCCATCAGAGGCTTCACCGATTCGCTGCGAGCCGAGCTTATCCATGATCGGAGCGCCATCAATTTGACCATGCTGCAGTTGCCGGCCGTCAACACGCCGCAGTTTGACTGGGCTAGGGCCCACATGCGCCGGTCGCCGCGGCCGGTGGCTCCCGTCGTCGAGCCCGAACTGATAGCGGACGTCGTATTCAGGGCTGCGAACAAGCCGGCGCGGGAATATTGGATAGGCTTGAGCACCCTCAAGCTCATCTTGGGTAACATGATCATGCCCAAGTTCCTGGACAGCTATCTCGCGAAGGTTTGCATCGGAGGACAGCAGACTGAGCACCCGATCGGTCCCGACCGAATAGACAATCTCTACCAGCCCGTGCACTCGCTTCACCGCACGCGCGGCAGCTTCAGTGCGGAATCCGGGACCACGGCTCTTCTGGCACCTGGCTCCCTCAGTCGGTGGGTGCCCTACGCTGCGACGGTACTTGGAGGGGCCGCCCTCGGGTTGTTCTTTGCATTGAACAGGCCCCAAAAGCAGCTTCAGCGCGCCCAACGCAAAAGGCCGTTTCGCGGAGGTAGACACGTTCGGCAAGTAGTGTTGAGCCGGAATTCGGACCGATGGTCTGGTTGATTTCACCGAGCACGGCCCCACGATGCGAAGTCTTAAGACCTCGCGCTGAAATCAAAAAAGGAGGAACGTAAAATGAAATACATTGCGGTAAGAACGTTTGAATTATTGCTTGCAGCGTCAATGGCGGTGACGACTGCACACGCGGCCGAAAACAAGGTTGTGATCGGCGATATAGACGACATGTCCGGCCTCTATGCCGACGTGATCGGCCCCGGCGGCGTCGAGGCGGCCAAGATGGCGATCGAGGATTTTGGCGGCAGCGTGCTAGGTAACAAGATCGAGATCATGGTCTCCGATCACCAGAACAAGCCCGACGTCGGAGCGCAAAAATTTCGCGAATGGGCCGATCGCGACGGCGTTACGATGATTCTCGGCGGATCGAACACGGGAGTTAGCCTGGCGATGAACAATGTGGCCAAGGAGAAGAAAATTCCGTTCATCGCTATCGGCGCAGCCGGCGCATCACTGACCGGCAAGGACTGCACACCCTATACGGTGCACTACGTCTACGACACGACGGCGCTCGGCAACGGTACGGCCAAAACCATAGTGAAGCAGGGCGGTAAAACCTGGTTCTTTCTCACCGCCGACTACGCCTTTGGCACCCAGTTGCAGGAGTCCGCCTCGAAGGTCGTCGAGGCCAATGGCGGCAAGGTCACTGGCGCCGTGCGCGTTCCGCTCTCCACGTCGGATTTCTCGAGCTATCTGCTACAGGCGCAAAACGCGGGTGCGCAGGTGCTTGGACTGGCCAATGCCGGCAACGACTTCACTAACTCAATCAAGGCTGCCGACGAGTTCGGCATCGCCAGGACAATGAAGCCCGCCGCATTGCTCGCCTTCATCAGCGACATTCACAGCCTCGGTCTCAAGACCGCACAGGGCCTCTACCTCACCACGGGCTGGTATTGGGATCTCAACGACAAGACCCGCACCTTTGCCAAGCGCTACTATGAGAAGACGAAGCGCGAGCCCACTATGAATCAGGCGGGCTATTATTCGGCGACCATGACCTATCTCAACGCGGTCAAGGCTGTCGGCTCCACCAATTCAGATAAGGTGATGGCCGAGCTCAAGAAGATGAAGATCGACGATATGTTCACCAGCAACGGCAAGATCCGTGCCGACGGCCTGATGGAGCATGAGATGTATATCATGCAGGTCAAGAAACCCGAGGAATCCAAACAGCCTTGGGACTACTACAAACTCATTCACACTATGTCGGGCGAAGAAGCATTCGGGAAGCTGTCCGACTCCGCCTGTCCGCTGGTTGCACACTGATAGTGGTGTTGCAATCGCTTGGTCGCAGGGAGGAGCGCACCCGCAGGTGCGCTCTTGTTGGAGTGCGGAATGCGAGCGCCTTTCCGCCGTTCACGCAGCGTTGCATATAACTCGGATCGCTGCGCCCGCAAAACGCCCACTTCCCGCTCTGCCGACGAGAGCACCTGCCGAGGCGTGCACGCAGGCATCGAGGAGGACGCGGGCGTCCGGAGACTGGGTACGCGAGGCTAGGCGGGCACCTTCAGAGAATTGAGACGCTTGCGGAGAAATGCCAGCACCACGATCTCGTCGGAAGTGAGCTTGGCGTACTGGCGCTTGAATTTCTGCGCGATCTTGGCATCAATCATCTTCACGAGGTCACCGGACATGTAGGCGTTCAGGACTTCCGGGTGCACGTAGCACTTGCGGCAGATGGCCGGTGTGTTGCCGAGCTGCTTCGAGACGCTTTCGATCGCGGCGACGACGTTGCGCTTCGCCTCAGCCTGGCTGTCGTACTTCTTGAATTCGGCAAGCGCCAACGCCGCCAGAACGGTTCCCGCCCAAGTCCGAAAATCCTTGGCGCTGAAGTCCTCGCCCGTGATGTCCTTGATGTAGGCGTTGACGTCGCCGGAATCGACGGTGCGGGGCTGTCCGTCGTCGTCCAGGTACTTGAAGAGCTCATGTCCCGGGATCTCCGCGCAGCGCTTCACGATCGCGGCTATCCGCTTGTCCTCGACGCGAAGCTTCCATTGTTTGCCCGACTTGCCCGTGAAGTCGAAACGAAGGACGCCGCGCCCGACTGCGACGTGCTTGCGGCGCATGGTGGTGATCCCGTAGGACTTGTTTTTCTCGGCGTACTCGGCGTTGCCGACCCGGATCAACGTCTTTTCCAGAAGACTAACGATCGTGGCCAGCACCTTCTCGCGGGGCAGTCCGTCCCGCTTCATGTCGGCAGCGACCCGTTCCCGCAGCGCGGGCAGCGCGGCAGCGAACAGGACGATATGCTCATACTTGTTCTGGTCTCGGAGCTCGCGCCACTTCGGATGGTAGCGATACTGCTTGCGACCCCGCGCATCGAGCCCGGTTGCCTGGATGTGCCCGTTCGACGACGGGCAGATCCACACGGACTCGTAGGCCGGCGGGATGCCGATGGATTTGATGCGTCGGATGACGGCGGCATCGGTGATGCGCTTGCCGTCCTTGTCGTAGTAGCTGAAAGTGGTTCCAGTTCGCTTGCGCGTGTACCCCGGCGCGGAGTCGCTGACGTACCGGAGCCCTTCTTCCGCGATGGTGGCCGCGACCTCGGCGCTGCGGTCCAGAACCTCTTCTTCGTTGCTGGCTTGGCGGAGCATGGGCCGGCCCCCTCGGAAGCACCCGGGGATCGAGGCTCCACTCTTTCTCAAGGGATGAAGACACCGGTTGGTTCCGCTCTGAGATCGGACGCGAGGTGTGGATCAGTGGCCCTCCAGAATAGCGGGACCTCAGATGGCGGCGCCGGTCCGGTTCCTTTCGACAAGGCGCTGCGCAGTCGATGACGGCATGGTCCAGCTTCAGACAATCGCCACAAATTTCACCGACACGCTTCCCACAGTCAGTCTGCACGAAGGCCACTATGCCCCAGTATTCGCTCGATGCGTTGCGCCGGCGCTATGTCGTCGAGAAAAGACCGCTCGAGGCCGGCGTCGAGCAGATCTTGCGGGCCGACGCCCGCGCGGGAGCCCGTGCCATCCTGGCTTCAATCGACAAGCGGCGCTCCGAAAATAGGTCCGAAGGGCAGCGCCTCCGTAAGATGTTCCGGTTCGAGACCTCTCTCTGGGAAAGCGGCCATCATGCCGTGGCAGGCGTGGACGAGGCGGGAATGAGCCCTCTCGGCGGGCCAGTCTCTGCTGGCGCCGTGATCCTGAAGCCCGGCACGCGGATAATCGGAATCGACGACTCGAAAAAGCTCGATGCCGCCGCTCGCGAAGAACTCGCGAAAGAAATCAAGGAAAAGGCAGAGAGTTGGTGTGTAGCATTCGTCGAGGTCGAGGAGATCGACGCAATCAACATCTATTGGGCAGGGATCGAGGCGATGCAGCGGGCGGTCCGGGGGCTAGGGTTGACGCCGCAGCACTTGCTGATCGATGCGAAGCGGTTGAAGGAAATCGACATCCCTCAGCAGGCTATCGTTAAAGGCGACGCCAAGTCCGCCAGCATTGCGGCCGCCTCCATCCTGGCGAAGGTCGAGCGCGACACGGTCATGCGGACGCTCGATGTGCGCCACCCCGGCTACGGATTCGCGGATCACAAGGGCTACCCGGTGCCGGCTCATTATGAGGCGCTCGCCAGGCTTGGTGCATGCGCAGCTCACCGCAGGTCGTTCGGACCTGTACGCAAGGCGCTCGGGCTGCCGCCCCTGCCGCCGTGGCCTTCCGCGTCCGAGCGTACGGCCAGCTGAACTGCAGGCGTGCGCTTCGTCTCCGGGGCATTATTTCCGCGACCACTTCTTTTCACGAACGACGTGCTTGGCGTTCTTGTCGGACCTGAGGCCGAGATAGACTGGCTGGCGCAGCTCGCCCTTGCTGGTCCACTCCGCGAATTTCACTTCCGCGACCAACGAAGGACGCACCCAGGTCGTAACCCGTTCATCCTTCACCTTGCCAGGGAAGGGCGACTTGGCTGTCTTGAGCCTCACGAGCTTGCGGTGAAGCTCTTCGAGAACTTGGTGGCTGAAACCGGTGCCGACGTGGCCGATGTACCGCCATGTATCGTCGTCGCGTATCGCCAGCACGAGGGCGCCGAAGAAGGGCCGGGTTCGCCTCGGCGCCGTGAAGCCGGCGATCACTACCTCCTGCCGCTGCGCGGTCTTCACCTTCAGCCAATCGGCGGTCCGGCGTCCGGACGCGTACGGGCTGCCGGCGCGCTTGGCCATGATGCCTTCGAGATGTCTCAGCTCGGCTTGTGCAAAGAACTTTGTGCCGCTGCCTTTGCGGTGGTTGCTGAACGCGATGAGCTTGTGGCGCGGCAGGAGGGCTTTGAGCCGCTTCTTGCGCTCGAGAAGCGGCAGCGCGCGCAGGTCCTCGCCCGCTGCGAACATGAGGTCGAACGCGCAGTACAAAAGCTTGGCCTCGTGACGCAGGGCGTTTTGAAGCAACTGGAAATGGGATACGCCGTCCTTCCCGATCGCAACGAGCTCGCCATCGATCACGGCGTCCGCCTTCACTCCCTCAAGTGCTTTCGCGACCTCGACATAGGAGTGGCTGATGATCTTCCCGTTGCGGCTGTAGAGCGCGACCCGACCACGCCGGATTTCCGCGACCATGCGGAAACCATCGAATTTGTCCTCGAAGACCCAATCGGGATCGTCGAACGGCGCATCCGTGAGCGTGGCCAACATGGGCTGCAGGCGATAAGGCAGGGTCGACTTGCGGGCCATGGTAGGCTCTTTCTACACGGCCGGCAGAGGCCGAAACGAGGAGGACGGAGGGCGAGCCCGCGCGGTATCACCAGCCCCGACCATCCCGCCGGCCCGTACCACGCCCAGCACCCCAGATTTGAACGGAGGGCCCGTTTCCGCCGACGAGAGCACCTGTTGCTTAAGGCCGGGCTGGAAGCGGTCGATCAGAGCGCAAGGCGTCCGGAGGCCGGTCAGCTCCACGATCGCCGTTGGTCCAAGCTCGATGAGCGTCCGGAGAGGCATCCGCTCGAGGTCCAGACCGGCAGTGGTGATATTCTCGCCCAGGTCCCCCGCTGCGACCTGGAAGCGGGCATCGGAAAGGGATGCAAAGAGCTCGGTCGGGATGAGGTGCACCTGCCGGAGATTGGGTAGGCGCGGCTGCCGACGGGCGAGATACCGGTGCTTGACGAACGCGCCAGCGTGGGCGTCGCCTTCGACGCCATGGCCTTCCACCAGCATGATCCGGTCCTGCGGCGGTTTGCTGAAGTGGTGATCGCGATCGGCGGCAACTGCGACCACGGTGCCCTCCAGCGAGAAGCCGTGCCCTTGCTGCATCAGGCCGCCCGGGCGAACGAGCGCCGCTTCTGGCGGAGGTAGCGCGTGATCTCCGGAAGAGCCATCGCGTTCAGGACCCGGTCGGCGGGGACACCGCCCTTCCGAGCCATCTCGACGCCCCAGTGCATGTGGTCGAGCTCGGGGATCGAGTGCGCGTCCGGATTGATGCTCATCAAGCAGCCGAACTCAAGGGCGGCCTGGTGCCAGCGCCAATCCAGGTCGAGGCGCCATGGATGGGCGTTGATCTCCACCACGACGTCATGCTTGGCACAGGCGCGCAGCACCTTGTCGACATCGATCTCGTAGCCTGGTCGCCGCTGCAGCTGGCGCCCGGTCATGTGGCCGATGATGGTGGTGTGAGGATCGGAGATGGCCGAAGCAGGCGCTGCGTCTGCGCCTTGCGGTCGAGTTTGAAATGGCCGTGGATGCTCGCGACCACAAAGTCGAAGCGCTGCAGCACGTCGTCTGCATAGTCCAGCGAGCCGTCGGCCAGAATGTCGGACTCGATGCCTTTCAGGATCCGGAAATCCTTGCCGAAGCGCTTGTTCAACCGGTCCGCGTCCCGGTGCTGCTGCGCGATCTCTTCCTCCGAGAGACCGCCGGCGTAGTGCGCGGACTTGGAGTGGTCGGCGACCCCGAAATACTCGAAGCCGCGCTGGCGCGTCGCCTTGGCCATCGTCTCCAAGGTCTCCGTGCCGTCGGAGGCATCGGTGTGGCAGTGAAGGATTCCGCGCAGGTCCTTGTCAGTGACGAGCTTCGGCAACTTGCCCTTCAGCGCCAGCTCGACCTCGCCGCGGCCCTCACGGAGTTCAGGATCGATGAACGGCAGGCCGAGGGCACTATAGATCTGGGCCTCGTCGCCGGCGATCAGAGTGCGCCCCTTGTGCAAGCCGTCGGCTTCCAACCGCATCTCTTTCTCGACGGCTAACGTCCGGAGCTGCTCGATGTGAGCGGCCGAGCCGGTCGCGAAGAGAAGAGTGGCGCCGAAGTTCTTGCGGTCGGACAGGCGGACCTGGAGTCCGTCCGCGGGCGAAGCACTCGCCGCCTTCTCGATCTTGGCAGCCTCCGCGATGATCGTGAGCTCGCCGACGAGTTCGCAGCCGCGGCGGAAGTCGCCTGCGATCGTCACCCGCTTGAGCTCCGGCCCGGCCTTCCGCAGAGAATCCTTGGCGTGCGCGAGCAGGGCGGCGGCACGGTGCAGATGGAGGCGACCTTCTCCGCTTTTCGCGATGGCCAGGTTCTGCAGAATCTTGGTCTGCAGCGCCGCGCCCAGTCCCTTGGCCTTCTTGATGCGATCGTCCTTGGCGGCGGCCTCCAGCTCGGCGAGAGAGCCAACGCCGAGATCCTTGTAGAGACGCAGCACCTTCTCAGGGCGGAGACCGGGCACAGAAAGCATCTCGAGCACACCCCCGGGTATCTCCTTCCGGAGCTTCTCAAGGCTCGGATGAGAGCCCGTCTTGTGAAGCTTGGTGATGATGTCGGCGATCGCTTCGCCGACGCCGGGGATTTCGGTCAGTCGGTCCTCGGCGATGAGCACGTCCAGGGGGACGCAAGGGCCGCCAGGCTGTCTGCGGCCCGCGTGTAGGCTTTGGCCCTGTAGGGGTTCCCACCACGCAACGCCGTCCGCTGTGCGTATTCTCGCAGGAGACTGACGATCGTGCGAACGTCGACGGAGGCCACTCAACGAGCCTCCCGTTCCGCGCCTCGCCTCACCGGAGCAAAGGCTCGTTTAGCCGGTGGGCCGTCATCGCGGCGGCGATCGAGAGATGCCTCAAGTTTTTGCGCTGCCCGGAAGTCCTCAAGGTGCTGCGTGTTCGGGCTGTAAGCGGCCTTCTTGAGGAGATTGTAAATTCGCGCCGCAACCAGCTGCAGATGCTTCATTCTGCCGCGCGGCAGCGATCGGGCTTTGCAAAGAGCCCGGACGGCGTAGGCGCGGAAGTAATCAAACGCGTCGGACATGGTCTCGGTAAACGCCCATTCCCGCCTATAGTTCGGTCGACATCGTCAGCCCGCAGGTCCGTTATGATCAACATTTAGGCGTGCGCCTATAATCGTCAGCACCCACAGCTCAGCGCGTGGCGAGAACAATGGAGGCAGGGCCGATGAAAGCGCAACTGCAACATTCGTTTGCGGCCGCGCCTGTTCGAAACGTCAGACGTCACGTTTTCGGACTTGGTTGGGGCATAGGTGCGGCTTGAGGAGTTTGAGAAGGTGTCGGATTGCTCTGCTGCTGAAGCGCCGCGGGGTCGCCGCCCGCATGAGGGACGCACGTACCGATG